>CALIEP010000405.1 GCA_938022345.1 uncultured Actinomyces sp. | reverse complement strand
CGGATTTCGATGACCCGCACTTGCTGCCTGCATCCCTGGGAAATGCATTGGCCTCACTGCACAATCTTCCCGAGCTGATCTACACCGGCGTCAATCTTCCGGCTTATTCGGCAATCGAGTGCCGTGACCGCCACCAAGCCGTTTTGGACGAGGCCGCGCAGGAAGTCGTCATCCCCGCGAACTTGTGGGATCGCTGGGAAGAGTCGCTGGAGAATTTGTCTTTGTGGCGTTTCCTCCCCTCCCCCATTCACGGTGATCTTTCTGAGACTTCAATTCACGTTGACCACGGTCGGGTCTGCGCGCTGACAGGGTTCTCATCTGCGCACGTTGGTGACCCCGCGGTCGATATCGCCTGGGTTTTTGCGCGTGCCTCGGATGAGTTTTTAGAGCGCTTCCACGAGGCCTACCAGCAGACTCGTTCGGAGAAGGACCTGCACCTTCTGGCGCGCGCTGAGCTTCTTTCCGAGTTGGCCGTGGTGCGTTGGTTGGTTCACGGACTGCATAGTGGGGATTCCGATATTGTCGACGAGGCCCGAGCCATGTTAGCAGAGCTCTCGGCAAGTGTTGGAGAGAGCACTCCCAAGCGCACGGAAAAGCCCGCGAAGGCTGTAAGTGATTCCTCGACTGCTGAAGAGAAGTCTTCTTCGCAGAGGGAGGACACAACCCCTCGGACAACTGAGTCGAGTCCCGAGAGCCCGCTCGCTACCCAAGCAGCTCGAAGCGATGCATCCACCGGTAAGAGCGAAGATCATGCTCGTCCTCACTCCGGTCCGATTAGGCTGAGTGCCCACACCTCAAAAGCTGATTCCGAGGGTGCTTCTGAGCAGACGGCCGAAGCGCCAACTGAGCACATCGATATGAGTGCGATCCTGCCTACTCACGAGTAGATCAGGCTCAGCATTATTTCTCAGATTTCTACTTTTCTGCGCGGCGCTTTGCGACGCTAGGCGGATGCCTTCAGCGCGCGGTCGTTCCTCCCTTTACTGTCCGTTAGTGCTAGCTGGGGTTTTTCTTCTGGAGTTCGGTGAGCGCCTGAATTAGCTGGGATTCAAGCTGATCGACGGGTGCACCGGTTTGAGTCACGATGTCATCGATGCTGTAGCTAATGGGGCCCCTGAGGAAGCACACTTGAGCCTGCACTTCATTGGGAGAGAGACCTTCGCGCTGCGCCCAGGCGATACGGTAGAGCTGAAGCTGACGCGCGTAGTATTCCCACGTTGAAAGCGGCGTATTCTTCCCCGGAAGGTGCGATGTCTTCCAATCAATAACGGTGTATGTGCCGTTGGTATCTTTAAATACCGCATCGATTCGTCCTTGAATAGATATTCCCGCAAGGGTAAGCGCAAAGGGCTCTTCGATCGCAATAGGTTCAAGCTGTTCAAGGTCTAGCGAATGGAAGTTCTCTTGCATCTGAGCAAGCAGCTGTTGATCAGAAGCTTCCAATGCTTAGCTGCCTTCCACGGGTTCGTCCCAGAGCTCACCGGTACTGAGGTGAAGTTCTTTTTCAACCCATTTGTGGAAGATTGTGCCAAGCACGGAACTTGATTGAGGCTCGACGGGCAAAGGCCTGCGAATATTGTTAATCCACGTATCTGCCTTCCCAATCAAGTCTGAGATTCCAGTGGCGCGAACACGATCAATGCGAATATCAAGGGCTGAATGAAGAGCCTTTTCTCGTTCTTCAAGCAGTAAGTAGGTGTCATGAATCAAGGGATCTCCGCTGGCATCAATGACATCTAGATCCTCTTCGCTCTGATCTAAAAGAGCTTGAACGCGTGCAGCACTGTCAATGACCAGCTGGCGTGAACGCCCTGGAAGGATTGGATACTGCCGTAGTCGGGTATCGACCTCGATAAGCTGTTCAGATTCCCAGTCTTCGTCAGGTCGCGCAGCGATCTGCTGAGCATCTAGATCGAGTGCGGTCACTGTCTCCATGAGATACCGAGATGGATCGCGCGGTTTCAGGCTTCCTGAGTCAAACCAAGAACCGCTCAGGAGCAGATCGTGTCGCGCTCGAGTCCACGCAACATAAGCCAAACGCCGCTCTTCGCATTCATGGTGAATTCCTTGGCGATAGTGAATGCTGTCTTTATTTGTTTCCTTGCCGGACTTTCCCTGCATGTGGTTGTTGAAGATACTCATCGCAGTTGTCCGCGAACTTGTTGCTTCAGATGCAAGCAGATCGAAATATGCTGCTATTCCGATCTCCCCGTACTCTTCGGTGACGATCTGGGGAAGATCCGAGTAATCTCTGCGCACGGGATAGGGCAACTCTGAAAGAGAGTTAAACCATTCTTTCGCTCCCGGAGGGTCCTGCTTCCAGTCTCTTGGAGAGGCACTGTGGTTAGGGAAGCGCGAATCTTGTAGGCCAAAGACTACAACCGAATCCCATTCCAATCCCTTTGCAGAGTGAATCGTCAGCAATTTGACGGCATCGGCTCGAGTGGCACTGGCAGGGATTGGGAGTCCTTTTTCTTCTTCCTCTGCGACTGCTAGCCATGTAAGGAATCCAGATAGATCAGCACCTGCGACCTGTGCTTCGTAGTCAGCCGCGATATCAACGAAGGCATCGAGCATTTCCATTCCCCCGTCGCCCAGGGGGTCGGACATGATGGCTTCTCTGAGCCCCAGGATGGACATTGCACGTTCGATTTGTTCATCAAGCGGTCTGCCGGTTCCTTGACGAATAATTTCAAGTCTGCGAGCAAGAAGCGAAAGCCGTTCATGTGCGACAGCGGTAAATGACGGGCCTCCTGAAGGCGCATGCCATCCTGCAGGCGGAAGTTGATCGATGGCATCCATAAGGAAAACATCCGGATGCTCCTGTTCAGCCTGCATTCCCTGTCGAGCCCGGTATTTTGCATATTGGTTAAGAACCAAGAGGTCAGCTGCGCCAATATCCATCGCGGTAACAAGGCGCATGAGGGCTGGCGCATTCGTCGGATCTGAAGCGAGCTCAAGGGCGGCACGAACGTCACTGACTGAAGGTTGGTCTAAGAGTCCTCCTAAACCAACAACTTGAACCGGGATATCTGCGTCTTTGAGTGCACGTTCGATCGCAGGAAAATCTGCACGACGACGACACAACACAGCGCAGGTGTTCCACTTTCCCTTTTCATCCTGGACGCGATGCTGACGGATGAATTCGACGACATGCTCAAGTTCTTCCTGGTATGTCAGCGGATAGCTTGCACTCACTTCCCCTTCCCCCGCCTGAGGCCTTGGCCCAAGAACTGGAGGTTTCACCTGTGGAACCTTAACGGACGCGCTCCCCGAGCTGCCGTCTTGGCCAATTCTGGGAAGGCCTCGCAGCGGACGAGCAACCGCATTTGCCGCCTGAAGGATTGCGTGGTCGTTTCTCCACGCGGTAGAGAGGGTGAGCTGCTTTGCTTCACGCGGGGTTGAAAATGCGGTCAAGAAGTTACTGAGCGCGGATGCCGAAGCACCTCTCCATCCGTAAATTGCTTGACTGGGATCACCGACTGCGGTGGTTGGATGATCTGCAAAAAGGGCGGATAGGAAGGTCATCTGGATGACCGACGTATCTTGGAATTCGTCGAGAAGGACAGCTTGATAGTCGGAGCGCACCTGACGGACGACTGAAGCGTTCTCTGTAACGATTCGTGTTGCAAGAAGAAGCTGATCTGAAAAATCAATCAGACCGTGACTGCGTTTGTAGTCTTCGAATACCTGCGCCATATCAAGGAGCAGAATCCTATTGGCGTTGACGGTGATCATGGATTTGAGAGAACCGGTCGGATCTTTTCCTGCAGATTGAGCGATTTCTTCCAGCTCTTCGCTAAATGCGCGGAGAGCTTTTGCCCCTTGGTCAAGGGTCATATTTTGTTCTGCGATATGACCGCTTAACGCAAGTACCGCAGCAACAATTGATGACGTTGGTTTGTATCGCCCGTCTTCTTCGGGGTACTCTCCCCTCCAGTTTTGGACGATCTCGGTAAGAATCTGAACCTGCTGCGCCTGTCCGATCAAGCGCGAGTCGGGGTCTACCCCAATTGTTGCGCCATACTCACCAAGGATTCGAGCAGCGAAAGAGTTATAGGTCAATGCCGTTGGATCGCCCTGAAAGCTACGGCCAAGATTTGATGCCAAGACCCCGAGGTCTTGCCGCATTTTGAGCCCCAGCTCCCCCGTTGCTTTCCGTGTAAAGGTTAAGCCGAGAATGCGCTCCGGCTCGATTCCGTGATGGGCAACCATGTAGAGCACGCGCTGTGACATGGTGGTTGTCTTCCCTGCTCCCGCTCCCGCAACGACAAGCAGAGGTTCAAGAGGTGCTTCGATTACGGCACGCTGCTCATCTGTGGGGGGAAAATACTGGCGGCTTCGGGGGGTGGCCAATCGCAGAATTTCATCAACACTGAGCCGTGAACTATCGATGCTCATTCCACACTCCTCTTTCCTTGCTCACGAGCCGGGCAAGAACGGGCGAACTCGCAGTATTGGCATGCTTCATCAGAGGGTGTCGCGATAAAAGATGGGCCTTTCATTTTCTGCCCAATCTCATCAAGCTGGCTGATCCAATCCGCTTTTGTTTCCGGGTCTAAGGGATCTTGCGAGATGGTCCGGACGTCACCGTAGCCAAGATATTTGAGCTCTGCTCCTAGAACTTCATAACCTAGTTGCTCGACTGCGAGTTGATAGAGAGCGAGCTGCGGATGGTCCGGGTCCTTTTTCGCGCCGGTTTTATTTCCCTTCTTCCCAGTCTTGAAGTCAATAATCCGGACGCCTTGGCCGTCCAATTCCATTCGGTCAATTCTTCCGCGGATGTGAACTGAAGAGATCGGAACATCGAATGGCACTTCAACTTGAACATTTCCGTTCGGGTCTGCCAAGCCTCCCGTTTGAGCTGATTGCTCAAGATATTCACCGAGCGCAGATGCCATCTCTCGAAGGTGATCCATGTGGATCTTGCTGGCAGCCTGCCCTTCATCCACGCCCATTGCACGAATCTCTTCTTCGAGCGCATCCATAACAGCGCTGCGAGGCCCGCATGGGAAGCGCTCAGCCAGGCTGTGGATTAACGTTCCATCTGCTGCGCTCTGCGTCGGCATCGAAGTGCCACTATTGGAAGCAAAGAACCAGCGAAGAATACATTGACGTGCGCTATCAAAGCTGGAAGGACTCACGGCGACACGTTGCTGCTCGTAGAGCGGGCTATCCGAGCTGATCCCTCCGGCTCCAATCCAATTGCTGGGGATTGCGCTGGGCACCCCGCGTCTGGCAAGAATTGCAAGCAGACGGGTAGCAAGCTGAGATGTTTGGGCGTCATGCTCCTGCGCGGCAAGATACCTCAGTCTGGAGATATGACCAGATAGGTCTAATGCGGGCGGAACGTCTTCAATCGCAAAGCCGTCTTCAGGGATTTCGATCCCTGCCCCTTGTGCAACAAGTTCAACAAATTGTGATGGTGCCTGGTCTTCATTGGAAACAACTCCAATGTGCAGTGCCAGATTCGTTCGTGAAACGGCAGCAAGAAGTCGCCGAAGTTCATCGTCTAAAACTGACCGGCGTTGGATTCGAGGATCATCAATGATCTCTTGGGCCGGGTCGTTACTGCGTGTGATCTCCCCAAGAAGATCAGCGCGCAGCAAGCGCTGTCGCAGCCGAAGATCGGGCCAACTGCCATCTTGAAGCCCATAGATTGCAACGACATCCCAATGCTGCCCCACTGCCTGTTCTGGGGTGAGGACCTGGATCCCTTCGTGGCGATATGCGGTTGCAGCAATGGTGTCGGTAGCGACGTCGGATTCAAGGAGCTCACGCGCAAACTCTGCGGCGGTTCTCTGCGGATTTCTTTGTTGCCAGATATCCGCCACTCTAAACAGTGCTATCACCGAATCTAAGACGTCATCAAAATAATCTGAATCCGAGTTATGCGCTAATGCCCGTTGACTGAGTTCCTCCGCTACATCTGCCGTCGCCCATGCTTCCCAGAGCGCTTTTTGAGGACTGAGGGCTTCTACTTCTTTCCATAACGTCGAGGCCTTCAGAAGCTTGCGCAGTTCCGTTTCCACATTCTGTGAGAGAAGAGAGGAGTCCTGAAGAATGCGAGAGACCGTATCTGTACTGAGGTGCTGAACGCGTCCCTGTGCCAACTTCTGATCGCTATGCGCCCAAACATAGTTGTGAAGAAGCGAACTCACATGCAGGGTATCGATCGAGATCAGATCTGAACGTAGCCAGCGATCGATCACTTCCACGCCATTGTCTTCATTCGGAATTAAGGCTTTCAGCAACGCGCTGGTCATTGAATTGGAGGCAAAATTGAAGGCTTGTTGACCTCCAGCAAGGGGGATCTTGCTACGTTTCAGGGCCCTTCTGGCCTGCTGAATGAGAGATTGCGAGCGGACAATCACTACCTGCTGAGACCAAGGAATGTTGTCACGCAGATAGTGGGAGCGCAGCTGATATCCCAAAGCCGCCCCCATCTGTGCAAGGCTGGCGCAGTTGTGGATATGTACCCCCTGTTCACCGAGCCCTCTTTCAGAGTCGCCAGCAAACGGGGCGTTTCTTCTTCCAGCGGGTCCGCTTTGCGTAATGCGTGAGGCAAGCGAGAGATTCAAGGCATGAAGCTGAGGAGTACCGACGTAGCTTCCCCCACAGTCTTCGATTTGAATGTCGAGGATTCTGGCCAGATCGAGATCCATATGGGCATAACCGCGCTTGTATGAGGTTACTGAGAGATCTGGATTCGAGAAAGCAATGATGCGACTTCCCAATTGGTGCGCAACATGAAGTAGCGCTAGCAGCGAGGGAGTGCAGTCCTGTAGATCATCGATCAAAAGGTATTGCGGAAGCGGGGTAAAAATTCGTACCCCAGCGGACTGCGCACGATCATCCCATTCGGTAAGGAGCTGGGCAGCTTGCCTTCCCAATCCAGCACCGTGTGCCAGCATGGTTCCTCGGGACTCCACCCCCAACTGCGGAAGTTCGTTCCACTTCCTGAGAAGGGGCGCAAGACTCACCCACTGCTCCATTGCACGAATGCGGCCGAGCTCCTCTAGATTCTCAGCAGTTGTCCCAGACTCCGCAGCAGTATCAATGAGATCACGTAGTTCCATCCGAAATGCCGGAAGTGAACGGATGGTATCGGAAAGTTCTTCAGGCCATTGAATCGCAGTTTCTTCTAGCAGTTCTAAGACCATGCGATCCATGTTTGCGCCCGTCAGGAGCTCAACATCGCCCAGCGGTTGGTCACGCGTATTTCGCCACTGCGACACAATTGAATAGGCCCACCCAATGGGGGTTCGAACCGGGCGTACCGCATTGGGAGCAAGTGCTTGTACCGCAGGCATCAACTGATCGGCGCGTGAACGATCTGGAGTGAGAACTACAAAGGAGTGGTCGTTGCGTACAAGTTCAGCGACAGCGGCAAGAAGAAGAGTCGTCTTCCCACTTCCGGGCGCACCGCGAAATACAGCATCACCTTCAGTTATCTGCTTAAGCAGAAATCGCTGATGGTCGCTGAGTTCCGGTAGGCCTGAGAACTCAGATCCAACCGTGATACGCACCGGTGTGTTGTTCATATAGTGATTTTGACAGAGGCCACCGGCATTTGGAGACCACTTTGGGCTTCTAAGCGAAATTACGCTGACACTGAAATCCCCCAGCCCCGCTTTCCACCTCACGTACCATGAGAGTGAAAAGTTAACCCCAATCAATGAACCTGGGAGTCGCAGTGAACATCACGATCGGTATCAACGCCAGCCCGCGCGAACTCGACCTTGAACTGGACCTCAGCGAAGACGAACTCTTCGCGCAAGTCACCAATTCTCTAAGCGAGCAGACTCCCCTGATCCTTACGGACAGCAAGGGAGAGAAGACACTTATTCCCGCCCAAGCAATTTCCTACGTGCGCGTGACTGCCCCGCAGACGCACCGCGTCGGCTTTGCAATTCACTAAAAGCAAGCCGAATTAGCTGACATTATCCACCTGCGTCTAACCGCGCAGGTGGATTCCTTTCATGCGCTCGGCATGCTCGACACTCAAAGTCTGAGCAATAGCATCTGC
>CALIEP010000404.1 GCA_938022345.1 uncultured Actinomyces sp. | reverse complement strand
GACAGTACCCGCAAGCACCCCAGCCCTGCCAGTACCCCGAGCAAGGCCAGTACCCGGGACAATACCCACAAGCCTGAGTAGCGCTCGCTCTCAGTTGTGAAAACTTTTCGGGGCGACCGCGCGCAGCCGCGGTCGCCCCGATGGCAGTTAACCCCTCATAGGAGCATGACATGTCTTTCCCTTTGACGAAGCGAGTTGAGACCTTCTCTCTTGCCGGCATGTGCGCTTTGGCGATGGTTGTGCCAGTGATCAATGCTCCATCAGCTCATGCAGCGGGCCACCGTTTCAGTATCTCCGAGACATTCTGGATCCGAGTTGACGGACGCGTCACTCACCAGTTTTTGCTCATCGAGCAGTCCAACTTCCTCAGTGAGGAAGTCTGCGAGTCTCTCCCCGTGGCATTGGAGTGGTCTCGCGTCACCTTCGGCGCCTCACCAACCTCAACTCGATGCACCATCGACACCGATTTTAATCGCCATGTAAATCCCTATGCAGCTGTCGATCAGAATCGAACAGTAACCTTTGCCGCTCGCCCCATTGCGCTTGAAGACCTCGGTCTTGAACTTCCCGAGGATGCGACTCTCACCTACCAGTCCGTGAGCCTTTCAGGAAGAGGGTTCCACGCGACACAGGTAACGAAGGGAGCAGAAACCCGCCAGGACAGCACAGGTGATAACGTCTCCTGGAAAAATATCGGAAAGGATGTCGTCGCCGCCGAGGGGACGATCGACGTCGACAACGATTTCCACACTCAAGAACGCAAAACCTATCAAGGTATCGAAGCCGTTGATATGCCCGGAAATCTGCAAGACGCTTCCTCTACTGTCAAAGCAAACTCAAGCAGCTCTAACAGCCCATCCCCTTCTTCGACATCAGCACGTTCAAGCTCAGGCTCCTCGGGAATGATGTCCGGCCTCATGCAATTCATCATTCGCTTGCTCCCAGCGATTGTCATATTTGGCGGTGCGACGTTTATAACAAGGTATTCCGCTCGCCGGCGCCGCAAGAACAAATACCAGAGCGGCGGATTCCCAGTACGCGTTCCTACACCGCTTCCATCCCACAGCGAGCCGGGGGCTCCTTCACAGGCACCAAGCCCCTTCAGCGTTCGCGGAAAGGACCCCTCTGCCAGCACGTTCTCAACAGGATCGCAGGCCCCCTCAACCAGCACGCCGAACAGCACTGTGCCCGCCGATCCCCGCCTCGCGCCCAGCGATTCCAAGCCGGCCTCGGCCTCGCAAATTCCGGCTTCTCCCTCGCCTGCTCCATCTTCGGAGCCGTACAACCCCTATGCACCCTCCCCTGATCCCGCTTCTTCCCTGCCCTCAGCGGCAAGTCCCGCGGAAGCCGCCGATTCAGCACCAGACCCGTACTCGACCGACTGGCGAAATTCCCTCTAGGAGTATCTGATGCTTTTTTCTTTCCCGAGGCCGGCAGCGCACTCTTTCCTTGCCTGTGCTTTTGCGTGTGGGTTCCTTGTCGCGATTGGCTTGTCCACCCCTACTCATGCTCAAGAGCAAGAGGTCTCGATTATTGAAAGCGTTTACGTACGCAGTAGCGGACGTAGCCAATACGAGCTATCGGTCTTTGACCGCACTCAAACCATGACCGAAGCTGCCTGCGAGGCAGTTCCCTTGGCTCAACAGTGGTCGGTTGTCGAATTCGAAGCCAATTCTTCTTACAACTATTGCCGCATCGAAACCGATTTCAACCGACACAAGAATCCCTATGTGGCGGTTGACTCAAGTGGACACGTCACTTTCGCCGCAAAACTTGTAAAAATTGAAGACCTCAACCTCGGTCTTCCCAGCAATACCGTTGTTTCTTCGCATCGGTTTGCTTTGATGGGGCGGAACCTGAATACATCACTTGTGAGCGAAGGTGCCTCAGTGCGTCGCGATGATTCTGGCGACACCATTAACTGGGATGAGGTTTCTGAAGAAGTGGTCGCTGCCGAAGGAACGGTGGAAATCGACAACCGCTTCCGCACTCAAGAACGCGAGGACTTTAACGGCATTAGCGCTGTTGAAGTGCCCACTGATCTTCAGCCCCCCAGTGTCACGACTCCGCCCACCAGCAATGTCCAAGGAACCGGGGCGCTAGGGCGCCCACTCTATGGAACTCCAGGTATGCATTTGGTTCTTTTCTCCTGTTTATTCATCACCGCCGTTCTCGTGGTGATTTCTGCAGTTTTGATCTCACGCAGGAGGAAAGAGAAGAGTGGTATCTACCAAGGTGGTTTCACCTCATACCAAACTGGAGTGCCCTTCCCCCAACCATACGGTTCGACGACGCCCACAGGCACCTATACGCCGACCAGTATGGGCACACAGGCAGGATCAGGACCCACTTCGCCCTACCAGGGTTCGCCCTCCGCTGGCACGCAAGCGCCTTCTCCCTCTTCAACCGGATGGCGCAACCCATTTGAACCGCCAAAGAACTGAACGTTTTCTACCGATACAGCTGGAGTCCTCCTCGACCTCACCCCACACAGGAGGGCACACTCCCACTAGACTGGCCACAGCCTCGGCAATGATCTTGGAAGGACTCATATGCGATCCACTCTGATGCGATGCGTGGCACGCCTGCTGGGAATGTCAGCCTGTACGTTCCTCGTTGCCGGTAGCGCGTCCACGCTGATGGCGACACCCGCACTGGCTGACAATGCCTATGTCAACATTTTCGAGAGCTTCACCTTCAGCGATATCGGATTCATCAGCTATGAGCTCAACATCTTCGATTCCTCTCACACAATGACCGAAGAGGCATGCCATTCTCTGCCCCAGACGAAACTCGGCGCGGGAACAACCTTCTCAAATGACAATAACCAGTCATATTGCAGGATTAGCGCAAAAATCGTGGGCAATAATCCCTACCTAGCAATCAATAAACAGGGCGATTTCACCTTTGCCACACGCCCGGTAACTGCTGAGGACCTCCATCTTTCTTTCCCTGCTGATACAGATATCAAAGGCAGGCGTTCCATCAGTTTAGGCGCACCGAACGCCGCAATTACCCAGGTTTCATCGCAGGGTATTATTACCGATGGCTACAATCGTTCCGTCTTTGTCCAGTGGAGCGGCGATGCACTGAATGCTCCCGTCGCAGCTATTTGCACGGTCAAGGTGCACTCAAATTTTCAACCGATTAGCCGCATGGAGCTCGGGGGTATTTCACCAGTTGATGTGCCTAGTGACCTCACGACCGTCAATCAAGCGACCTCGGCTCCGTCCAAAGCCGCGTCGCGACGTGCAACAAGTTCTCAGAATTCAAACTCCACGCCTGACGCCATTTCGTTTTTTGACACCATCTTGAGTTCGCTTCAAAAATACGGCGGTCTTCCGATAGCCATCATCTTTATCGCGATTGTCTGGGGCTTTGACTCACTCAAAAAGAAGAGGAAGAAGAAGCAAAAGAAAGCAGAGCCGTCGCCGTTCAGTGTTCCCCAGTACTACGAGCCAGCTCGACCACCTGCCCAGCCAAGTTCAGAGAATCTTTTTGATGTAAGTTCACAGCCTGTTACCGAGGACGAGGCCTCCACTGCGCTCCACTACCCCGAGGCCTTCCCCTCCCCGACCCCACTGGAGCGTAATCCCTTCGCCCTCGAGCCTGCGTCCAGCACCCCGGACATTCCTTCGATTCCCGAGGCAGCGTCGGCAGCCGAGGCCGCGGATGATCCTTTCCGACCATCTTCTTCCACGCAGGGCGGGACAGCGTCGCACAAAGCCTCAGAGGGACGCAATCGTTTTGCGCCGCCAGAGGAATGACTTCAGACTTACGTGTTCACAGCCGCAGGAAATCACGAAAAACTAAGGAATTACTCGTGAGAGCATCTATTTCCAGACGAAATCGCGTTTTGCTCAGTATCGCTGCCTGTGCGCTCATGATTTCCGCTTCCTTATTCGGGGCATCGCCCGCTCATGCTGTTCGCAATCAGGCGGCGATCAGAGAGCTTTTCATGATTTTGTCGGACGGCAACGTCAGTCACTCCATCACGGTTATCGACTATTCAAAGACGCTCACCCAAAATGCTTGCGATGCATCTCCCATGGTCCAACAATGGTCTCAGACTCGCTTCACAGATTATTCAGACTCCTACTACTGCGAAATTACTACGGATTTCAAGCGCGCAACAAACCCGTACGTTGGAGTCGATCAGGATGGAAAGGTGACCTTTGCCGCGGCTCCACTGGAGCTCAAAGACCTCTCGCTTGGCCTGCCCGAAGATATTTCTGTGATAGCACGTCGAGTTGACTTCACCGGCGGATACCTGGCCATCACAAAGGGCACGAAAGGCGCGAAACTCGACGAAAGCAACCCGACGAGCGATTCGGTGAGCTGGATTGATGACCTCGGTTCGGTCGTCGGTGCCGAAGGATATATCCAAGGTTCTTCTTCTTATTCCCACCCGATTGAGCGCAAAGATTTCAACGAACTTACGGCCGTTCCTGTGCCGACTGAAATGACAGATTTTCCGCATTCACGCACCATTGCGGCGCCGACGCCATACACTCCTTCGTCTACAGCAAGCTCGCCATCACCCTTTAGTCTTGGGTGGCTGATCAACCGGGTCATCAACCCCGTAATCGGCGTGGGACTGGGGGGGTTTTTCGTGTGGTGCATGTGGTGGATACTGAAGAAGGGTCTAGAACGAAATAAGACTCAGGCGGGGACCCTTGCCTCCTCGGACTACCAAGCCCAGTCTTCGACACCCCCCGCACCCACCCCGACTGTTCAAGAACCTCACAATCCTTTCGATTCGGAGTGGCGTAGCCCTTCGGCTTAAATCGAGCAGGACTGCACGCACATCCTTGAATCTCAGCTCACCTTGAGGAAATTTATGCACCCCTATCACCGACACCTTCACCGCCTGCAGACTTGGGCGGCTGTGTGCGCTTCTGTCATTGCTCTATCGCTTTTCACCGCTACCCCCGGTTATAGCGCCGAAAACGAGGTAAAAATTGAGGAAGACTTCACAATTCGTGAACCAAATTCGGTCAGCTATCAAGTAACGGTGCACGATTTCTCGAAGACACTGACTGAAGAGGCCTGCCAGGCTTCTCCCGTTGCGCTGGATTGGTCCTCGGTGACTTTTACTCAAGCGACATATTCGAACGATTGCACCATGCGCACGGAATTTAACCGATACGCGAATCCCTATGTCGGCATCGACGAAGACGGGAAGTTAACATTCGCTACGTCACCACTGACCTTAGAGAAGCTGTCTTTGGGTCTTCCCGAAAATACAGTCGTCGCACGTCAGAGCGTCACACTTTCAGGGTTTTACATGCGTTTCATTAAAACCAGCAGCGGCGCTCAGCTAGATGACAGCCACCCCAACTTCAGTACCGTGGAGTGGCTAAATATTCACACGCCCACCTTTGCTGCTGAGGGAATTGTAGAAAAAGCGAAGGATTTCCACACCATCGAACGCAAAAACTTCAATGGGGTTGTCGCAGTCCCCATGCCAACGAATCTTCAAGACGCTCAGTACGCGCGCAGCGCTACCGCTACAAGTTCACCCACGACTCAATCACCATCGTCCTCTTCCCAAGGATCATTCACCCGACTGGTTCTGGCGATGACGGGGAGCATCTTATTTCCGGCAACTGTGATCATTCTCTTGCGTACATGGTTCGACAGACGCCAGAAGCGCAAGGCCAAAACGAAGAACCCCACACCTCCGTCCCCCTTCAGTTCCTCTTCTATTCCAAGCGCAATGGGGTCACCTGCTCGCACTTCCCCAAATCCTTTCGCGACGCAATGGGAAGGTGAATCGGATGCAATAGGCGATACTCAGGGACGCTCCAAAAAACCGGGGTCTGCGTCTACTGAATTCCCTGGAGCTCATGAAGATTCACCGCGAAATCCCTATGGACCGCCGACTAGCTAAGCACTCTGCTTCAGCATTTTTGCCACGCTAAAACAATTCGATATGCTTGCAGAAGCTTGATTCAATTTCGAAGGATGTCTCAATGAAGCGTTTGTACTCTACGGCAGCCGCACTTGTGCTTGCCGGAGCGCTCGTTCTCCCAACAGCGACCAGTGCACAGGCAGCTAATTCAGATCTGACCATCTCCGTGACTTTGAGCGTCTATAACAAGGGAAGTGTCGGCAAGGCTTTCGACATTTACGACCGCTCCAAGCAAATCGATGAGGGAAAATGTAAATCCTTCTCGAATGGGAATGGCGACTACCGCATCGAATTCGCGCAGGGCGATAACTTCACTCGCTGCTCGGTTTTCCCACCCTTCGAAAGTGGGGATGCCGTCGGAAAGTACTATTCGCTGACCGAACAGGGCGATTTCACCTTGGTCTATTCTGCAGACCAGTTGATGAAAGAGACTGACTTCCTAGGTCGCCAGCGCGATATTGGTTTCATCAATGTCAACCCGCTGGTATTCGAAGTTGATACTGCCTCTGAAGGCGCCCAGTTCCACGATGAAGACCGCGCAAAGCGTGGCACCAGCGACTACTCGCCGGTTCATCAGGTCGTGACGTGGCAAAAGCCCACCGGAAAGGTGGCAGTCCACGGTAAGAAGACGAGCTCCTATCAGGGCCCTGCCACGGTGAATGGGCAATTTGGAACTGATATTCCTACCCTCAGCCCGCTGCCCGAGCCCGCTCCCGAACCAACTGCGCCTGACCGCAACCGCACAGCTCCGTCGACTCCGGCTTCTTCGTCGTTCTCATCGTCACTGATCTGGATTATCGGTGGTGTCGTAGCTGGTGTTCTGGTGGTTGGAGCACTCGTTATTTTCGTTCTTCGCAGTCTCTCTTCCGCTTCCAAGAATGCTGACCAAGCATCGGGAGATGAACAGGCGCATGCAGCAGCTCCGTCGACGCGCGAACGCACTCGTGAAGATAAGCGCCGCGAGCGCGATGAGCGAAAGCGTGCAAAGGCAGCGGCAAAGGCAGCCCGCCAGCAGAGCAGCGCACCCGGTGCAATTCCTCAGGGTTCAGCTCCGCTAGGTACAGCTCCCCAGAGTACCGCTCCCGCTACTTTCCAGGCTTCTCCTCAACCTGCAGCTCAGCCCGCA
Organism: uncultured Actinomyces sp.; assembly: GCA_938022345.1. Classification (GTDB taxonomy): domain Bacteria; phylum Actinomycetota; class Actinomycetes; order Actinomycetales; family Actinomycetaceae; genus Pauljensenia. Next base: position 995 of record CALIEP010000404.1, on the reverse strand, counting down.
GCCCCTGCAGCTCAGCCCGCAGCCCCTGCCGCAGAGGCTGCCGTTCCGGCTGCTCAGCAACAGAGCGCACAGCCTCAAACTCAGGCAGCGGCAGCACAACCTCAGTCGGTATCAACGCAAGCTGCTACACCGCAGAAACAGACCCCAGCACCTGCAGTGCACATTCCTCCGGCACCGAAGTCGGCCCCTTCACCGGCCAGTCATTCTGCGGTTTCCCAGCCTGAAGCTCAAACACCGAACCAATCGGCGCCTTCCGTACAACCGACAGCTGAACCCGTGCAGGCAAAGCCCCACGTAGAAGAGCAAGCGGCTGCAGCGGCCTCGGCCCCTGCGCCGGCTGCTCCGGCACCGGCTGCTCCGGCACCAGCTGCTGCTCAGTCGCAGCCTGAGCAAGGCGCGCAGCAGCAGTGGAACCAGCCTCCTCAGCCTTCCCAGTCCCCCGCACCCCAGCCTGCCCCGCAGCAGTGGGGACAACGGCCCCAGCAGCAGCAACAGCAGCAGCCTGCACCGCAGCAGTGGGGACAGACCCAAGCACCTCAAAGTGCTCCTCTTGCAGCACCGCAGCAGTGGGGGCAGCCCCTTCCGCCCCAGCAGCAACAGCAACCCGCACCGCAACAATGGGGACAGCAGGGATATGCTCCCATTCCAAGCCAGCAGCAAGCACCTCGCCAGCAGTGGGGGCAGCCGCTTCCTCCCCAACAGCTGCAACAGCTGCAACAGCAAGGTATGAGCTTCCGCGGTCAAAGTATTGTTCCGCCGGCTCCGCAACAAAGCCAGCAGCCTCAGGCTCAGGGCTCTCCTTACGGTGCCCCTCAGCAGTGGGGACAGCAACCTGCACAGGGCCAGCAGCCCGGGCAAAACCAGCAGTGGCGGTCGCAGAGTCAGGTCCCAGCTCAGCAGCAATGGCAGCAGAGTGCACAGGCTTCTAGCAACCCCTACGGACCTGCTTCGCAGCAGGGCCAGCAATAGGGCCGACAACCCGCACAGCAGCCCTA
>CALIEP010000403.1 GCA_938022345.1 uncultured Actinomyces sp. | reverse complement strand
TGGTGCTGTCCCTGATCCTGATCGGGATCGGGGAATCGGGCCGACTTCACCAAGGTGGCACGCACCTGCGACCAGGTACCACGCCTGTCATTTTGGTGACGCGTGACGTCCCACCCATAGGTGGCATCGTTTGCGATCGCCCACGAACGCGAGGCATTTTCCAAGCGGACCCAGCGGTGAGCAGAAACTTCGAAGCGGTAGGCATCCCACGAGGTATTCTCATGGGTCGGACGGGTAATGTAGCCCATCTGCGTTTCGTATTGGGCGTGATCGGTGTGCAGTTCAACCGGGATTGAAAGCTTGAGAAGCTTTTCGTGTTCGTGCCAATCGGCCTCAACGTGGAGGTCAATTGCTTTGCTTCCCGAGGTGAAAATCCAAACCAGCTCCATGCTGGAAGAATCAATCCGTCCGGTGGAGTGGATCTCTACTCGATCGTGTTCAACGACGACATTGGACACCGAACGGTCGGTGACAACACGCAGCGAGTTGCGGTAGAAGGGATCCAAATCCCAAGCGTCCCACATATTCGGGAAGTCCTGATGAATATGGAATTCTCCTGCCTTTTGACCAGCGGGGATCCATTCACGATCAGATTCAATTTCTCGCAGCGAGGTCAGTTCGCCACTTGAAGAAACACGCGCCTTGAAGAAGGCGTTCGTAATTTAGTAGCCATCGTCAACATGGAGCAGGTGAACACCCTGAGAGTCCTTTTCTTCCACAGGAGCAGCAACCGACAGGGGTGCAGTTCCATGAAGCGAGAAGGAGGACGCATTGGCAAGCAGTTCCCCAGTCTGACCGTCCTTACTTGATGCAGTAAGAACCGTGAGCGCCTTCTGAATGAGCGCTTCACAGCCTTCACGAATCTGCTTATGAAGCTCACGGACTTCGCGGTAGACCCAAGCAATAGATGTTCCGGGAAGGATGTCGTGGAACTGGCAGAGCAAGAGGGTGCGCCAGTAGGAACGAAGCTCCTCATAGGGGTAATCCATCAAGCCTTGAATCGCCGCGTAGGAACACCACAGTTCGGTATCGCGCAGGATTGATTCGCCTCGGCGGTTCCCTTGCTTCGCATCAATCTGCGAGGTGAAGGTACCGCGGTGCAGCTCAAGGTAGAGTTCACCGACCCACACCGGGATCTGATCAGCATCTTCCAGAGCCCGATCAAAGAACTGCTTGGGAGTTTCCATCACAACTTCAGGCGCGCCGCGGAGGGAGCGGAAGCGGTCAATGCGTTCAAGCATTTCACGGGTGGGGCCGCCACCGCCGTCACCGTAGCCGAAGGGCATGAGGGAAACACTTGCGTGTCCCTTGTCCTTGAAGTTTTCGACGGCGTGAGTGAGGTTTTGGCCGGTAACTTCCGCACCGTAGGTGTCCATCGGCGGGAAGTGCGTAAAGATTCGCGATCCATCAATGCCTTCCCACAACAGAGTGTGGTGCGGGAAGGTATTGACCTGGTTCCATGAAATCTTTTGCGTCAGGAAGCGTTCAATTCCGGCTTCACGGGCGATTTGAGGAAGTGCGGCAGAATAGCCGAAGGAGTCAGGAAGCCAGATTTCTTGACACGAGGCGCCAAGTTCATTTTCAAAAAAGTCCAAGCCCTCAACCAGCTGACGGCACATTGCCTCACCGCCGGGAAGAACAGCATCCGGTTCGACCCACATTCCGCCTACGGGAACGATTCGGCCCTTTGCGACGAGCTCGCGGACGCGTTCGAAAAGTTCAGGGTCGTCTTCCTTAAGCCAAGCCACATGCTGAGCAGCGGGGAGAGCGAAGATTAAGGAGGAACCGTCCTCAATCAGACGGACAACGTTGGCAAGAGTCCTGTTGACCTTGCGACGTGTTTCGCGCAGCGGCCACAGCCATGCAGAGTCAATGTGTGCATGGCCAACAGCGCTGATTCGGTGCGCTCCGGGGTAAGCAGCAGCCGCCATAAAAGGCTTAAGAACTTCACGTGCTGCGCCGGCAGTTGCGACCACATCGTCAAGATCAAGGCAATCGAGCGCACGATTGAGTCCCAGCAGGACATCCCATTCATGATCACCAAAGTGAGGCGCCGCCTCGATCATCTCGTGCAGAACTTGAATATCAAGTGCCAGCCCGTAGACATCTTCGTTCACGACGACAAGGTCTGCTTGGCGGAAGTGGTACAGCTCTTCGTGCGAAGCCGTGAGCTTGTCGCCATCGTGAGTGGGCTGGAAGGGAGGAATGCCCAAAAGCAAGGGATTAGCCGCTGCCTCAATGACGTAGTCGATGTCGCTTCCAGCCTCTTGTGCGACAGGAAGCCATCGGCTTCGAGGGTTCAGGGCCTTGACAGTCTTCCCCGACAGATCCCTTACCAGTGCTTCGGCGTGGAAACCTACAGAGTGTTCTTCGAATCCCAAATCGATTCGAAGCTCAAGACGCTGACCTTGCGAAAGTTCCAAGTCGCTAGGAACTTGCCCGTGGAGCTTGAACCACGTTGTCTGCCACGCTCCGCCCCATGTCTGCCCTAATTCAAAAGGAGTGAAGTCAGCTTTCATGGCCTGTGCAAAACGAACTGGCTCCGAGATGACACCATCTTCTAAAGGCTGGCGCCACTGAGTGACATGCAGTGAAGAAATCTTCGTGTACTCGCGCGGAAGGATTCGTTCCTTCAATGTGCGTGTCACACGCTGCATGAGGATTTCTTTATTATCGTGCATCACGTCTCCGTCTTCTGCAGCGCCTCTACTTCGAGGCACTGCGTTCAGAATAACAACTAATCCGGTTTAGTACGAGGTAAACTTGTAACAATCCGATTACGACCAGAGAAGGTGTCGCGATGGCGCGTCCAACAATCCGTGATATTGCGCGAGAAGCAGGCGTCTCCCGCGCAGCCGTATCATTCGCCCTCAACGATCGTCCCGGCGTTTCGCCTACCACACGGGCAAGAATAATCGATATCGCAGCCAAGATGGGATGGCGCCCAAATGCGACAGCACGTGCACTTTCCTCCTCACGTTCCAACGCAATTGGCTTGGTCTTACAACGCCCACGTGTCAATAATTCTTCAGAACGCTTCTTCTTCGAATTCATCACCGGTATCCAAGACGCTTTAGACAACAGCGGCATTGATCTTCTCCTTCACCTTTCCCACTCAATGGAAGAAGAACTCAAGGCATACGAAAACTTGTGGGCCCAAGGACGCGTTTACTGAACGATTGTGGTTGACCCTCGTGATGACGATCCCCGTCCAGCAAAACTCAACGAATATGGGCTTCCGACCGTCGTTATTGGGCAAAAGTTTGATGAATGCGGCGCAGTTATTGGTGACGATGAACAGATGGTACGCCTTCTTGCACTTCACTTGGCCGAGCAAGGGTGCCGACACATCGCATTCGTCTGCGGCTCTTCATCCTTCACACACATCCAGCAGCGCATTGCCACCCTGCACGATTTTGGTCAGGAGCACGGAATCTCAATTACTATCGCGGCGAATAACGAGTTTTCCGAGGCCTCGGCCCTTCATGCCACACGAGCACTATTAGCTACAAGCAACCTCCCCGACGGGATCATCTTCGCTAACGAAATCTTAACTTTGGGCGGCTTGCAGGCAATTTCTCACGCAGGGCTAAAAACCGGCAAGGATATTAAGGTCTGCTCCTGCGAAGACTCCCCTATGTTAGGAATGTTCTCTCCCGCTGTAACTGCTATATCTCGAAATCCCGCAACGCTTGGGTTTGCGGGTGCACAACTCCTTCTGGAGCAACTACACGGCGAAAGCCCACGCACAGTTTCCGATCAGGAACCCACGCTTATCGCTCGGTCTTCAACCAGGTCAACCCAATAAGCTACTCATCCTCTAATCGGAGATGAGTGAAACCACATGCGTATGCCTTCGATGACAATAGGGATTTTAGTAAGCTTTCCCTTATCTAATTAAGGAAGGTATATGCCTCGTCATCGTATTGTCATCATTGGTTCCGGCTTTGCAGGATTGACTGCCGCACGTCGCCTCAAGCATGCAAACGCCGACATCACCATTCTTGCCCGTACATCACACCATCTTTTCCAGCCTCTCCTCTACCAGGTTGCGACCGGAATTCTCTCTGAGGGTGATATCGCACCAACTACGCGCGAAATTTTACGCAAGCAAAAGAACGTCGAGGTCTTCCAGGCGCTCGTCGAGGAGATCGACGTCGAGGCGCGCGTCGTCAAGTGGCGCAACCACAACGAATACGCCGAGACTCCCTATGACACCCTGCTTGTCGCAGCAGGCGCAGGCCAGTCCTACTTCGGCAACGACCACTTCGCGGTCTTTGCACCGGGCATGAAGACCATCGACGACGCACTCGAGCTTCGAGCACGAATCTTCAGCGCTTTCGAGCAGGCTGAAATT
>CALIEP010000402.1 GCA_938022345.1 uncultured Actinomyces sp. | reverse complement strand
CCCTGCTTCAAGGACGCATGGTTAAGCGGAATACTCAAGGGGTTAACACTTCTTTCCTCATGTACACGAGCTCCTGATATCCCGCAGACGCGGACCGGTAGCCCCGAGGGTTGCGCCCGTACTCCTCGAATCCCGCGCGACGGTACAGAGACACTGCCCGCTAGTTGTCCGCCACGACTTCGAGCTCAAGCTGGGTGTAGCCCGCCTGCCGAGCACACTCAATGCTCGCGTCCATCAGGACCCGACCGATCCCCATCCCCCAGTACTCCTTGAGGATGCTGATCCCGAAACGCGCCCGGTGCGCAACCTTGCGCCGACTGCGCACCGCTGAAACTCCTGCGCTCCCAACGATCCGCCCGTCGATGACGGCGACGAGCTCGACCTCATTGTCACTGCGTTCTGTTTCTTCCAGAGAGCGGGCCTCTTGTTCATCGTCGGCGCTCTGCTCGTCCGGGTAGGACAGCAGGTAGTCGGTCTCCGCATGGGTGAGTTGCGTGGTCTCACGCAGCGCGCGGGCGTCCGAGGCAACGGCGTTCCTCACCTGAAGCTCCACCCCGCCCTCCAACACAACCGTCTTGGCGTATCTCATTGTCGGACTCCTTGTCTGCCTGGAATTCAGCCCCAATTCTCATCGCTCAATGTAGCAATAGGAACGCACAAGTAACACGCACGAACGAGTCAGTGAGAAGCTGGGCGCCCTCCGCTGACTGATTACCGCCAATTTATACCGCCACTGGCGGTAATCGGGCGGTACTGATGGCTGCCAGAACGTAAAACCCATGCGCTTTCCGGGTTTATGTACATGCTGCTGAAACAGCGTTAGCCTATCACCGACGTGGATTTACACTGTTGTCACCCCTCGTCTTTTGGGAAAGGAATGCTTATGTGGCCCAGCCGGATGCTTGAGTTGTTAACCCCACTGATTGCGGGGCTGTGCGAGGAGCGCGGTATACCAGTGCCCGCACCGACCGGGGTCGATGAGATGTGGGAGCAGTTCCGCGCGTTGGTCAATACGCGCCCGCCCATGCCCGCCTCGCCGCAGTGGCTGGCTTTGCAGGATCAGTTCCTTAGTGAGTTGATTGCCGGGGATGGCGTTGTTTCCATTGACGAGGCCGAGGTCGCGCCCCTGCACCCGAACATTCGCCTGTGGCGCGGTGACATTACCAGGCTCGCGGCGGATGCGATTGTGAACGCGGCGAACTCGAAGATGTTGGGCTGCTGGGAGCCCGGGCACGCATGTATTGATAACGCGATTCATACCTTTGCGGGCGTCCAGCTGCGCATGGAGTGTGCGCAGCTCATGGAGGAGCAGGGGCACGAGGAGCCGACGGGTAGGGCGAAGATTACCGGTGCATATAACTTGCCTTCGCAGCGCGTCATTCACACGGTCGGGCCGATTGTGCCAGCTGGCGAGAGCGCTGACATGTACCGTTTCGAGCTGATGAGCTCGTACCTGAATTGCCTAGATTTGGCGCAGGAAAGCGGGATGGGCTCGCTTGCCTTCTGCTGTATTTCGACGGGCGTTTTTGGCTACCCGAAGCAGGCCGCTGCCGAGGTCGCGGTGGATGTGGTCAATCAGTGGCTCACCGCAACCCAGTCCCCCATGGTCGTTGTGTTTGATGTGTTCTCGGATGAGGACGAGGCGATTTATCGCAAGCTGCTGGGGTTCTAGGGTTTTAGCACTCCAGGCACTTCGAAGGGCGGGGCAAGCGTGGATAAGAAGGCTGTTCAGATTCTGAATCGCTTGATGGACGATCGGAAGAAGCATTCAGTGAGCGCTGAGGAGCTTGCTTATGCCCGGAAGATGGGGGTGGTTGTTGAGGATCGCCCGATTACTCTCGATCAGGCGCTTGATGTCCTGGAGCGATGCTTTGAGGCCGTGTCTTTAGAGGATGCGGCGCAGGCGTTCTTATATAGTTTGTCCTCGCGCGATGTGGATTACCGCTATATTTTGGCGTCCTATGTGTATGCCCGCAGTTGGTTTTCTTTTGATCGAGGCCGGACTCAGGAGGTTCCGCAGAAGCTGACGGGCACCTTCTTTAACTGGGTGAAACACAGGGGCGGCGGCATTTGGGGAACGATCGGGAAGCCCATCTTTTTCTTAGAGCAGTTCGCGTCAATGGAGCGGCGGGTTGCGAGCGATGCTGATGCGGGGATACTGAGGTCGATCTTGGAGCTGGCTGATTCCATGGAGGACGAGGCCAGTGGCACTGCCCTGGCGACCGCTATCCGCACCGCGAAGTTGTTTCCCTGCAACCAGGCCGAGGCCGTTGGAATCGTTGAGACTCTGGGAATCTGCGGGATTTTAGAAGCGCCAGGACACCCCGGTTTTCTGCACTCATTCACTCCCCCGTTAGAGCGCGACACCGGCGACCTCAGGCAGAGCCTGTCATATCCCTTGAACTGGTGGCACGGGGCCGATGGTGTGAATTGGGAGAATGCGGCTGGGGCATACGGCTACTCGGGCGTTGAGCCTAGCGAAGAAACCAAGAGGGCAGC
>CALIEP010000401.1 GCA_938022345.1 uncultured Actinomyces sp. | reverse complement strand
CACGAAAACCATGGCCACGTGAATCACCACAAATACGCAGTAGAAAGCCATTCCTAGGAAGTGAATTGAACGTGCCGTCTGACGGTTGTGGAAGAGCTTGACGTAGCGGGGGAAGCGCCCTGCGAAGGTCGGAGACATGATCGGTCCGGTTGCGATCATCAAAGGTGCAACGATGAAGACAACTGTGAAGTACATGAGCTTCTGCAGTGCGTCATAGGGCTGGAAGTGCTCGATTGAAGGGATCTGCAAGCCCATATAGATCTTGGCGCTTTCCCATGCCTCAGGGAAAATCGACCATGACGTAGGGACGATGCGGCGCCACTGGCCGGTTCCAAAAAGCAGAGCAACGTAGATAAAACCGTTGAGCAACCAGATTGAGGTAACTAGGGCGTGCCATGCGCGTCCGAGTCCAATTTCGCCTCGTCCGGGCAGAGAGATCAGCGGGTGGAGACTGCGCTGATCATCGCGAGCGGTGAACTCGCCGGGGACAGTCGAAACCTTGTCCTTGGTGAATTTGATCCACTCAGAGCCGGGGGTGCAGTGGTTATTCCAGTACAGTCGCGGGTGAGATGCTAGAACTTCCCAGCCGGATCGAATGAGGAACCCCATCATAATGAAGTTGATGAAGTGGGTAATTCGAAGCCATGCGGGGAAGGTATCCAGATCAACGCCGTTCACGATATTCGCGACTGCAATAAATGAGTGCGACATGGTGATTCCTTAGTCGATGCTGACACGGTAACACTTTCAGTTTAGGACGCATTTGTCATAAAAAAGGAAAAAACCAAATTTATTTACGAATCTCGCTCAATGTGTCACAATCGCATGGTTATGTAAGAAAATAACGATTTTAGGAAGAATGAAAACGATAGTTTTTAAGCTGCGGGAAAGTGTGTTTATTGGTTGAAATTGTTGACAAGGGTGTCGAAAGCATTTTAGGATCTTTGTCCTAATCGACGAGGCCGCAGCAGGGGTGTGCAAAGAAGTGCACACTACCCGGCCACGGCCTCGTCAAAGAGAAGAAGCGCTATGAGGAAACGAAGAAAGCGCTCCCTCAGACTTACAGGCGCGGAATGTTACGCATATTGGAAGTTGCCATTGCGACAGCTTCGCCAGCACCGCGGTTGAGGACAATCTTGCTCATTGCGGTCGCGAAACCAATGACCTGTCCCGAACGGATCTCAGGTGGAAGTGAGAGAGCATTCGGATCGGTCATGACCTCGATCAAAGCGGGGCCGTTGTATGCGAAGGCCTCTTGGAGCGCTCCGCGCAAGCGAGTCGGCTCGGTGACGCGCTCGCCGTGCAAACCAATTGCACTTGCGACTTCCGCGTAGTTCACGTCGTGAACATCGGTGCCGTAATCGGGCAGGCCGTTTACCAGCATCTCGAGTTTCACCATGCCCAGAGTCGAGTTGTTGAAGACAACAACCTTGATGGGTAGGTTGTACATGCGTGCGGTTACCAGCTCGCCAAGGAGCATCGAAAGGCCGCCATCGCCGGAAACGGAGATAACCTGACGGTTCGGGAAAGCAACCTGCGCACCGATTGCGTGAGGAAGCGCATTGGCCATCGAACCGTGTAAGAAAGAGCCGATGAGACGACGGGTGCCAAGCGGATCGATGTAGCGTGCGGTCCACACATTGCACATGCCCGTGTCAGCCGTGAAGATCGCATCCTTTGATGCAACCTCATTGAGGATGTGAGCGGCGTACTCGGGGTGAATCGGTTTCATGTGCTCCGCATTGCGCGTGTAAGCGCCAATGGGGGAGTGCATGATCTTCGAGTGCTTCTTCACCTTGGCCTTAAGGAAAGCATCTGAACGATCTCGATCGAGCAACGGCAAGAGCGCTGCGATCAGGGGCTTGACGTCGCTGTGGATCGGGAGCGAAATATCGGTACGGCGTCCCAGCTTTTCCGGATGGTTTTCGACCTGGACGGTGAAGGTGTCAGGCAGGAATTGATCGTAGGGGAAGTCGGTGCCGAGCATGATGAGGACATCTGCATCATTCATGCCCTCAGCTGCTGCGCCGTAACCCAGCAGACCTGTCATGCCCACGTCAAAGGGGTTGTCGTACTGGATGAAGTCCTTGCCACGCAGGGTGTGGCCAATCGGGGCCTTCAAAACGTCGGCGAGCTCGATGACCTCGTCATGAGCGCCCTCCACACCAGCGCCAGCAAAGATCGCAACCTTCTTCGCGCGATTGAGAACATCAGCGAGCTGACGAACGTCTTCCTCATTAGGGGTCAATACGGGGCGCCGGGAAGGCACGTATTTCGGTGAAGGGGAAGTTGCCTTCAGGTCGGAGACATCACCGGGAAGGCTAATGACTGAAACGCCAGAAAGCTCAACAGCGTGACGAATTGCAGCGTTAACGACGCGCGGAGCCTGCTCGGCGCTGGAAATCATCTCGTTGTAAACCGAGCACTCATTAAACAAGCGATCGGGGTGCGTCTCTTGGAAGTACATCTGACCGATTTGGACGCTGGGGATGTGCGAGGCGATTGCTAGAACGGGTGCAGCGGAGCGCTGTGCATCGTACAGCCCGTTGATTAAGTGAAGGTTGCCCGGTCCGCACGAACCTGCGCATACTGCCAGCTTTCCGGTCAGTTGTGCTTCAGCGGCTGCAGCAAAAGCAGCGGCCTCCTCATGGCGGACATGAACCCAATCGATTCCGCCCTTCTTGCTACCGCCAGACTTGCGGATTGCGTCAACAACGGGGTTGAGTGAGTCTCCAACAATGCCGTAGACGCGGTGGACACAAGCGTCGATCAGTTGGGAGACAA
>CALIEP010000400.1 GCA_938022345.1 uncultured Actinomyces sp. | reverse complement strand
CTCGGTTTTGCTGGCGCCAAAACGGGGCGCCCGCAAAACCCATACCTGAGCATTTTGTGCTCACGGTCCCTTAATCGCTGTTCAAGGTAACGAAGGACCACAATGCCTGCAGCTTCTTCCTCGAGTGCCGTTCAGAAGGACCGAACCTCGCATGCGCGTGATGTCATGCGGCCCGGTTTTATTGCAAAACTCATCATTATGATGCTCATTGACGCGCTGGGCATCTATGGAATTATGGCGGCATGGGCCGTTAATTCTCGGATCATCATCGGCGTGATGGCGGTCCTGCTCATCATCGTTAACTGGGTGTATTTCTCGAAGAGGGCGCTTCCTGCCAAATATCTTCTTCCCGGCATGATCTTCCTTTTGATCTATCAGCTCTTCGTCATGGGCTACACCGGGTATGTTTCTCTGACTAATTACGGAGATGGCCACAACTCGACAAAGGCAGACGCGATTGAAGTTGCTCTTTCATCGAACCGCCAGCGTGTTGAAGGAGCTCCAACTGTCCAGACCGCGGTTGTTGAAGACGGAAGCGAGCTTGGCCTCGTCATTGCGGATCCAACAAGCGGTGAACTGAAGCTTGGAACGGCAACCAAGCCCCTCCAGAGTGTCCAGGGTACGGTCACTGCAATGGGTATTACCGAGGTTTCGGGATACAAGGTTCTTGACCTGGGCGATCTTGCCACCCGTCAGAAGGAAGTTTCTCAACTGACGGTCCCCGTGAGCTCAAACCCGAATGATGGCTTCTACCTGACGACGGATGGAACTTCTGGCTACCTCGCCAAGTCCACCTTCACCTATGACGAAGCCGCCGATACTTTGACGAACGCTGAGACTGGCGTCGTTTACAAAGCGAATAATCAAAAGGGTGTCTTTGAAGACAGTCAGGGAAACCAGCTGCCCACCGGCTGGCGAGTCTTTGTTGGCGCTTCCAACTACTCGCAGATGTTTTCGGGTTCCGGAATTGTCAAGCCCTTCCTGAATGCGCTTGTTTGGTCCTTCGTTTTTGCTATTGGCTCGGTGCTGACGACTTTCGCTTTTGGATTGGTCCTTGCGCTGATCTTCTCGGATCAGCGCATCCGAGGGCGAAAGATCTATCAGTCCTTGATGATTCTTCCCTATGCCTTCCCAGCCTTCCTGGCGACCCTGGTGTGGAAGGGCATGCTCAACCAGGAATTTGGCTTCATTAACAAGGTCTTGCTGGGTGGGGCGGAGATCCATTGGCTGACCAATGGACTCATGGCAAAGGTTGCGATCCTCGGTGTGAATCTCTGGCTGGGATTCCCCTATATGTTCCTCGTCTGCTTGGGCGCGCTTCAGTCTCTTCCGGGAGACGTTGAAGAAGCCGCGAAGATGGACGGTGCATCTGGATTGCGTACCGTGTGGTCAATTAAGTTGCCGCTGGTTTTGCAGTCCACGACCCCGCTGCTGATTGCCTCTTTCGCATTTAACTTCAACAACTTCTCCTTGATTTACATGCTGACGAAGGGTGGCCCGGACTTCGATGGTGCGCCCCATGGTTTGGGGCAGACCGACATCTTGATCTCGATGGTCTATAAGATTGCCTTCGCTGGTAACCAGCACAACTATGGTTTGGCCTCGGCGATGTCGATCTTCATCTTCGCTGTTGTTGGTGTGATTGCCTGGCTTGGGTTCCGTCAGACGAAGGCATTGGAGGAACTGTGATGGCTGCACAAAGTAAAGAAAAGGCACAGTTGACAACGCTCCGCGGCTCACGTTGGTGGAAGGAAGTTGGCTGGAGGCATATCGTGGGTATTGCGGTGATTATTTACTGCCTTATCCCGCTGCTCTATGTGCTTTCGGTATCCTTCATTCCGAACGCGACGCTGACCTCTGATATTAGCTTTTCTGATGGACTAACCCTTGACCACTTCAAGGCGTTGGGGAGTGACCAGTACAGCATGTACTGGAAGTGGATTATTAATTCACTGGTGGTTTCAAGCGTTACGGCAATTGGAACGGTTCTCATGGGCGCAGCCGCAGCCTACGCCTTCAGCCGTTTCCGTTTCCGAGGCCGTCGTGGAACCCTGACCTTCCTGCTTTTGGTCCAGATGTTCCCGCAGATGCTAGCTTTCGTGGCGCTGTTCCTGCTTTTGCTGGGAATTCAGGATATCTTCCCGGTTCTGGGCTTGAACTCGAAGCTCGGCCTGATCTGCGTCTACCTCGGTGGCGCATTGGGTTCGAACACCTTCCTGCTCTTCGGTTTCTTCAACTCCGTTCCTCGTGAACTTGACGAGGCCGCAGAGATTGATGGCGCATCGCATGCCCAGACTTTCTGGACCATCATCATGCCGCTGGTTCTGCCGGTTTTGGCTGTTGTTGGTTTGCTGAGCTTCATTTCCAGCTTCGGCGACTTCGTCATTGCCTCGGTTGTTATGCAAACTCCCGATCAGTACACGCTGGCCGTGGGCATGTACAACTGGGGATCGAGTGAACTGAATGCGCCGTGGGGTGTCTTCGCGGCAGGTTCGATCATTGCTGCAATTCCGGTGATCTTGCTCTTCCAGTACCTGCAGAAGTACATCGTTTCCGGTCTGACCTCCGGTGCGGTGAAGGGCTAAGCGCCCGCTTCTCGCTGACCTGGCCCCGGCCTCGTTCCTCATTGTGGGGACGAGGCCGGGGTTCTTTTTGTGTGCGAAAGCGGGGGAGCGGGCGGTGCTTCGCAAGAGATTTTGATAGGGGACTCGACAGGAGGGTAGCTTCAGTGGTTCATTAGTCATGTAATGAACCACTGAAGCTGAAGGGAGGACTTGCGCATGG
>CALIEP010000399.1 GCA_938022345.1 uncultured Actinomyces sp. | reverse complement strand
TGGAGTTCTTGAGTTCCTCACGCAGGTCAATGAGCGCGCGCAGGGCTGTCAGGTCCGGGTCAGTGACGTCGACGTGCGAGCGCACGTACTGGATGCCGAACTGTGCCTGCTGGCGAAGTGCCCGGCCGGCGCGATCTTTGACGTCCTCGTAGGTCAGGGTCTGCTTGCGTTCACTCCACACCTCGATACCTTCGAAGAGGGTGCCGCTTTCGTTGTAGCGCGGTTGCCCCGAGGTGAGCGCAGTATCCAGGTGCACGTGCGACTCGATATAGGGAGGCAGAACCAGCTTGCCCGTATAGTCGCGAACCTCTTCTCCTTCACGAGGCGTCAGCCCCGCGCCGATTTCGGCGAACTTTCCGTCCGTAATGCGGATGTCGACTCCGGCGGGGCCGTCTTCAATGCGAACGCCCGTGATGAGAAGATTCGCGCCTTTTTCTCCCATTGCCGAGGCCTGGTTGTGATGCGTGTTGTTGCCTTCAGTTTGCGCGCTCATCGACGAATTCCCTTCTCGATTGCGCTTCCGACGAAGTAGACGAGGATCGAGACGACCATGGCGTTGATCGAGACGATTCCGAAGCCGGGGGTCAGCCAGCCGGTGAGTGCGCCTGCGACCAGGGCGACGATCGGTGCCCATTTGACCTCGGGGTCATCTGATCCCAGATCCATGTAGCTGCGGCGACGTGCGAAGTAATCGGCAACCAGAACTGCACCGATGGGGGGCAGGGTGGCATTGAGCAAGCTGAGCCAGCCGACAAAGTTGTCGTAGAGCCACAGGGCTCCAAGGGTTCCGATGATGCCTGCGACCAAAACCAGAGGCTTCTTGTTGATTCCGGTGATGTTCGCGTAGCCCAGGCCGGTGGTGTACAGGGCGTTGTTGTTTGTTGTCCAGATGTTTGCGCCCAAGACGATCAGCGCAGGAATCAGCAGGCCCTGAGCGATCATTACGTAGAAGATGTCGTCCTTACCGGTGAAGGCTCCACCAACCGCTCCGAAGGTGAACATCAGGGTGTTACCGATGAAGAATGCGATCACAGTGGTGATGACTGCCGAGGTTGCGGACTTTGCGAAGCGAGTGAAGTTGGGGGTTGCGCTACCGCCGGAGACGAAGCTTCCGATCACGAGGCCGATGGCTGCAACGGTGGTCATGCCTTGGTTTTGGCCGAAGACTGCGGCAATACCGCCGCCTGCGTTGACCGCACTGATCATGGAGTAGCTTCCGAGGATTGCGATCAGAGGTACTGAGACGAAGGAGACGATCTCAATGGCCTTGATTCCGAAGTAGGCCGAGGCGGTCATCAGGCCGCCCGCGATGATGACGACGGGCCACGCGTTGATGTGCAGGGTCTCAGCGGTGGGGATTGCGAACATCGCAACGCCCACGCCAAACCACCCCATCTGAGTGAAGGAGATCAGCGCTGAGGGCAGGAAGGAACCGATGCGGCCGAAGGTGCGACGGGACATGAGGTCGAAGCTCAGACCGGTCTTTGCACCGATGTAGCCCAGCGCGCCCGTGTAGACCGCGAGGATTGCGCCACCGACGATGACTGCCCACACGTATTGGGTGTAGTTCAGGCCGTTTCCGAGCTTGGCACCGACGCTCATCGAGGCCGAGAAGAAAGTGAAGCCGAGCATAACAAAACCGACGGCCCAAAATGACCGTCGGTTCTTTGATGGAACTGCTTCAAATGAGAAGTCATCATCATGTCGAATGACTTCTTCTTTGTGTCGTTCAGGTGCGATTGTGCTCATCGGTTATCCTTCCAGGTTCTGAGGTTTCGTAGCGCGTCGTTCGTTATCTGTCTTGTTTGGTCCGTCACCTCTGTCACCTAGGCACACCCGGTTTTCATGCATGTGTAGACTGGGTAATGGCGTGATGAACAAGATTGGATCTAGGCCAAATTGTCAATAGATTACCGCGCGCAACGCATCCAGCGCAAAGTTCAGCACTGTGACTCTGCACGCATCAATTCCAAACCCTAAGATAACCTTTGATTAACCTAAAAAATACCTGATAATAAGACTGTGGCCCCATCTCTCCCTCCTAGAAGATGGGGCCACAGCCTGATGGAACTTGAACAGCTAACGTTCGCGTCCCACTGTCAGTGTGCGTGGCTTGTCAAATGCTTGCGCAGATGACATTCCCATTTTCGGCAGAGTCCTCCCGAACTGCCAGAGTTTTTTCAGTCCTCGCATTTTGTACTTTGCGTTGACTCCAACCAGGACCAAGCTCCAAAAGGCGGCGAGAACTCAGGCAAGAAAAACCCGCGCCCTCCACGGAGCAAGCGGCGCACCCATCTCTTCCCAGACATTTGCATTGGTCAGAACTGGGACGAACGCAGGCACGGCCTCGGAAATCTCTGAAGGAAGAACCGGAGCCAGATCTTTCGAGGAAAGATTTGCAATAACTACCAGCTGGCGTTCACCCAAGGTACGGCGGAAAACGAAGATCTCACGATGCCCCGCATCGATGCGCTCGAAGCGCCCATCAGCGACAACCGGGAGGTGGTGACGCAGACGAATGAGCGCACGGAAGTAGGAGAATATCGAAACCGGGTCCCCCACCTGCTCGGAGGCGTTGATCACCGGATAGTTCGGGTTCAGAGCAATCCACGGCGTACCCGTCGTAAAACCTGCATGATCCGACGCATCCCACTGGACGGGAGTACGTGCGTTATCGCGGCCCATCGCACGCAGGCCCTCAAGGATGCGCTCGGGATCGTCTCCGTGTTCGATGGCCACACGGTAGTAGTTGGTGGATTCAATGTCCTCAAAGTCCTCAATTCCCGCGAAGACCGTGTTCGTCATACCCAGTTCTTCACCCTGGTAGATATACGGGGTTCCGCGCAGGAGGTGAAGAATCGTCGCAAGCGCAGTCGCACTGTCATACCAGTACTTTTCGTCTCCGAAACGACTGACTGTACGCGGTTGATCGTGGTTGCACAGGTAGAGGCTGTTCCATCCCCGCTCGGCGAGGCCTTCTTGCCAGCGCGTGAGCGAATCCGCAAGGTCTCCCGCTTCCAGGGTGCGTCGGCCGAATTTTCCTTCGGGCAGGCCCAGGCCGACATGCTCGAATTGGAAGATCATGTTGACTTCGTGGCGCGCAGGATCGGAGTAGAGAGGCGCATTTTCGAGGAGTACTCCGGGCGTTTCCCCGACGGTGAAGATCGCTCCGCGGCCTTCGAAAACTTCGCCGTGCATTTCCTGGAGAAATTCATGCAGGCGCGGTCCCTCCATGTAGAAGGGGCTTCCGTCGGCAAGGTCATGGCCCGGATGACAGATGCCATCGGGAAGGCCGGGAACCTTGGAGATCAGGTTGATGACATCCATTCGGAAGCCATCGACCCCGCGGTCTAGCCACCAGCGCATCATCTCGTAGACGGCCTGGCGAACTTCGGGGTTCTCCCAGTTCAGGTCGGGCTGTTTTTCTGCGAAGAGATGGAGGTAGTACTGACCGGTGTGCGGGTCGTATTTCCACACGGGGCCAGAGAAGAATGACCCCCAATTCGTGGGTTCGGCTCCAGGGGTTCCGCCTTCAAAACCCGGACGCGGGTCACGCCAGTAGTACCAATCGCGCTTCGGATTATCGATCGAGGAACGCGACTCAATGAACCACGGGTGCTCGTCCGACGTATGGTTGACGACCAGGTCCATGACCAGTTTCATTCCAAGGGCATGAACGTCGGCGATGAGTTCATTGAAATCGTCCATGGTCCCGAAAGCGGGATCGATGTCCTGATAATCGGAGATGTCGTAGCCGTTGTCGGCTTGGGGCGAGCGATAGATCGGCGAGAGCCACAGGACATCAACGCCGAGTTCCTTCAGGTATCCCAACCTGGAGCGGATCCCTTGGAGATCGCCGAAACCGTCTCCGTTCGCGTCGTTAAATGAGCGGGGATAGATCTGGTAAACAACCGCGCTCTTCCACCATTCGTCGGCCGGAAAGTGAAGTGCCGAGTGCGTTTCGGGAAGCTGAGTTTCATCGAATAACACAGAGAACCTGCCAAATCTTCGTTGGTGGAGGTGCGAATGCCCTGCGGACTTTGGATGTGTGTGTTCTCAGTGAACACCAACTTCTGGGCGATGTCTACACGCGTCCCTCCCCGCTCTCTCCCTTCCCTATCTCCCCTCCCTCCATGCCTTCCTGCTTTAGCTCGCTCACTTCCTGCTTTAGCTCGCTCACCTACGGCCTTAGAACAGTCATAGACCCGGAATCAGTGAGCTAAAGCAGGAATGAGAGGGCGGAGTGGTGCGCCGTGGGGCGTCCTCGCCGCGTCCTCGCCGCACTCTATCCCCTTCGCCGCGTCCTCACCCCTTCGTCGCGCCACCGGCAAGGCCGGCAACGATGTACTTCTGAAGGGCGACGAACAGGATCAAAACGGGGATCGCAATAACCGTTGCCACCGCCATCAGGTCATTCCAGTTCGTTGCATACTGGCCAATGAGTCGGTTCAGGGCAACCGTCAAAGGCTGCAGATCCGCCTTCGTGAGCAAGGTCAGGGCGAAGGTAAATTCACCCCATGTCATCAAGAAGGAGAAGGAACCGATCATAATGACACCCGGACGAATCGTCGGGATGACGACCCGGACAATGGTTCCAATGATGCCAAGTCCATCAAGTCGCGCGGCCTCTTCAACTTCCTTGGGGAACTGCTTGAAGAAGGGGCGCAGCATGATGATCGCAAATGGTAGTGTTCCCGTCACATCCGCCAAGATGATCGAGGGAAGGGTGTTAACCATTCCAGCGTGACGGAAAAGAACGAACATCGGAATCGAGATTGCGATCGCGGGAAGCAGCTGGACGACACTGAGCAAGATCAGCATGCCCGTTGTGATTGTGCTTCTCATTCGTGCGATTGCGTAGGCTGCGGGAATCGCAAAGAGTAGCGTCAGCACCAAACAGCCGGCTGCGATAATTGCCGAATTTCCCAGAGCCTTCCAAATCCCGAAGTTGTCACTGAAAGCGACCCTGAACGAGGCCAAGGTTGGGTTTTGCGGAATCAGGTGCGGGGGCTGCGCAAAAGTTTCCATCTGCGTCTTGAAGGCAGTACAGACCATCCAGTAGACGGGGAACAGGTAGAAAATTGCCATGACCCACGCAAATGCGGATTTCCCAATCCGGATGCGCCCTTCGCGCTTTTCGCGCTTCGTCTTAGCTAAGCCTGTTGTGCCCGAGGCCTTGGGTGTTCTTTCGTCCGCCACTGTCTGGACTTTTTCTTGAACTTCAGCGGTCTTCACAGACATTACTGGTCCTCCTTATCCAGCGAACGAACGTAGAACCACGACAGAGCCAGCGGCAAAACCATGGTCAGCATTGAAGCTGCCGCACCGTTACCAAAGTCGAAAACCTTGAAGGTTTGCAGGTAGGTGAAGATCGGCAGGGTTGTGGTCGCCTCGACAGGACCGCCCTTGGTCATGGTGTAGATCAGGTCGAAAACCTTGTAGGTATTGATGACGCCAAGCAAGAGCAGCGAAATCACCACGGGGCGCATGAGAGGTTCAGTGATGGAGAAAAAGGTACGAATTGGGCCAGCGCCGTCGACCTCTGCGGCCTCGTAAAGGCCATCATCGATGGTGTGAAGACCTGAAAGGATCAGCAGCATATTGAAGGGCATACCAACCCACAGGTTTGCAACGACAATTGCAATCATTGCGGTTGTTGGGCCGGTCAGCCACATCACCGGGTGATCAACAATGTGCAGGGTCATCAAGAAGTAGTTGATCACGCCGAAGTCAGAGTCGAACATCCAGCGGAAGATCGTTCCCGTGACAACAGCGGGAAGGATCCACGCGACCAATAGGAGCGCGCGAATGATGCCGTTACCCGGGAAGGGTTTGCGGAAGAACAGGGCCAGCGCGTAACCAACAAGGAATTGCAGGGCAAGCGAGGCAACTGTCCAGATGATGGAGAGCTTCACGCCATTCCAAAAGCCGGGGCTCTTCACCATCGCTTCATAGTTTGCAAGGCCCGTGGGGTGATAGTCGCCCGAAATGAGGTTTGCGCCGTTCGCGTCAGATACAGACAGCCAGATGTTATAGATCAGGGGGACAACAAGAAAAATCGTTATGTAAATCAGTGCGGGTAACGCCAAAAGCAGTCCTAGGCGTCGTGTTCGCGCCAAAGAACGTGATCCGTCGTCGTGACCCGCTGTTTTCGTTCGCGCCATCGAAATTCACTCACAGATCCGAGGTTTGTGTGGGAATACTGTTGTGTCCTGGCGAGCTCAGTGGCCTGTCAGCACCCGAACAGGGGGTTTCCCCCGCGAGTGGGAGATTCGCTGCGGCTTCAAGCCGTTGCTCATCGTTGCGTTCCCACTCGCGCGGGGAACTTTATGTGTGTGTTGGTTGCCTAGGACTCATCACCCCAAACAAACCGGTTTCTTGCGCTACTCAGTTCTTGGGCAGCAAGGGGGTAATCGTCTCTGCGGCCTTCTTTGCTGCGGCCTCGGGGGTCGATGCGCCCGTCAGAGCTTCCTGCATGGACAGCTGGATGGCCTCGGAGATCTTCGGGTAATCCTTGCCGTATGCACGTGCGTGTGCGTACTGGAGCTGATCTTCGAAGACCTTGAGCTTGGGATCGTTCGAGAGCTTGAGCTTACCCTGCAGGTCGGGGCGCGAAGAGAGCTGGCCGGAGCCATCGCAGTAGATCTTGGCGCCTTCTGCGCTGGTCAGG
>CALIEP010000398.1 GCA_938022345.1 uncultured Actinomyces sp. | reverse complement strand
CCCCCACTCAGGCGAAGGTTTACCAGGCGGTTTTGGATGCCTGCGAGGCCGCACTCGAGCGCGCGAACCAGCCCGGAACCCGCTTCCGCGATGTCCACGATGCCGCGATGAAGGTTATTGCTGCACGCCTGGAAGAATGGGGCCTTCTGCCCGTCAGCGCAGAAGAGTCACTTTCTCCCAATGGCCAGCAACACCGTCGCTGGATGCCTCACGGCACTAGCCACCACTTGGGTTTGGATGTTCACGACTGCGCTCAGGCGCGCCGCGAAATGTACCAGGATGCGCTGTTGGAGCCCGGAATGTGCTTCACCATCGAACCCGGTTTGTACTTCCGCGCCGATGACATTGCAATCCCCGAAGAATTCCGCGGAATTGGCGTGCGCATTGAGGATGATGTTTTAGTGAACGCTGATGGCAGCGTCACCCGAATCTCAGAAGACATCCCGCGCACCATTGCCGATGTCGAGGCGTGGATTGCGAGCGCTCAAGGGCGCGCATAAGCCTGAATGCACAAGTGGCCTCGTCCAAAGCCGGGATGAGGCCACTTCGCGTATAAACGTCAGTCCTGAGGATCTGTTTGCGAGCTTTCGTCGTCGCGATGCTCCGTGCCGGTAGCACTGGCATCTGTTTCTGGCAGTTGCGACAAACGCACTCCAAAACGAGGCTTCTCATCGGGACGCGAGCCGTACTCAGTCGGACCACCGCTTTCGCGAACAGGGCGAACTCGACGCGGACGCATCTGATTACCTTCGGTCTTCTGCAGAAGATCGAAAGCTTCACGAATGCGCTCACTACCAGCAGCCTTCGAAATAATCACCGCATAGCGACCGGCGACTACCTGGGACTGAGAATAAAAGTCCCCTCGGCGCCGGCGGATCAAGAACATTGCAGTGCTTAAACAGGATGTGATCAGGGCTCCCGCCAACATACAGGCACCCACCCAGACCATTGTGTTTCCTTGATTGACAGAGAGCACGATGCCGATCATGGCGCCCCAGAGCGCGCCGTTCATCACCGCCTGGGAAACCGCTCGAGCCCAAGTCACACGCCCGATAATTCGCTCAACCGAATAGAGGTCGGTACCAACCACGCTGACGTTCTCAACCTCAAAGTCATTGTTGGACAAGACCTCAAGCGCTGCCAAAGCCTGATCGTAAGAGGCATAGGAAGCAACTTCGGTGCCGTCAGGCAGGCTTCCACCCCCACGGGTCCGCCGGGTTCCGCTCACAGGTACGCTCATACTTTTCCCTTTCGTATTCTGCCATCGTAGCGAGAACTTCCCTGCCGTGGGCGGGTAAGAAGTTCGCTCTGGGGATAAACTGGCCGGGTGAACAGTGCACCTATGAACGTCGGAACAACCGGACGCCGAATCTACATCGGCAAGCTTGCCGGTACCTCCGTCTTTGACCCGCTGGGCGAGAAAGTCGGTGTCATTCACGACGTCGTCGTGACGTTTCGCCTGAATTCGACCGCCAATGTCATCGGCTTCGTCGTCGAGGTTGGCCCCCGAAAACGTGTGTTTCTGCCCTTTACTCGTGTGACGGCAATTGAATCCGGTTCCGTCATCACAACTGGACTTCTCAATATTCGGTCTTTCAACCAACGCCCCGTTGAAACGCTTGTCATCTCTGAGCTTTTCGATCGCGAAGTCACAATGAATGACGGAAGTGGCGTTGTGAAGATCCTTGACGTCGCTATGCAGCAGCGGCGGCCTCGCGACTGGATCATCTCCACCCTGCACGTCCAGCGCGTTCGCACAACAACTTTGGGCTTCAAACGCGGCGGAACAACCATGACGGTTCGCGTCGATGAGGTCTCTTCACTGCTTAAGACCGATTCAAACCAGGCTGCTACCGCGCTGATTCAACACACGGAAGACATGAAGGCTGCCGACCTTGCAGACTTCATCCACGACCTTCCTGCATAACGACAATTAGCCGTCGCAACGGAGCTCCCCGACTCGCGTCTTGCAGACGTGCTCGAAGAGCTGGGCGAAGACGACCGTGTAG
>CALIEP010000397.1 GCA_938022345.1 uncultured Actinomyces sp. | reverse complement strand
GTGATCAGTGCGCCGTCCCCCGACGCAGTCCACAGGTGCTTTGCGCGGCGGCCTTCATTTAGAGCAATGACAGCGTTGGCGGCGGACAAAATATTTTGGGTGGAACGATAGTTTTGCTCGAGCAAAATGGTCCGCGCACCCGGAAAATCTCGCTCGAATTCTTCGATATTGCGAATCGTTGCACCGCGGAAAGCATAGATTGACTGGTCTGAGTCACCGACAACCGTCAGCTGCCCCGGTTCCACCCCATCGTCCCCGGTGCCCACCAGTTCGCGGACCAGCACGTACTGTGCATGGTTCGTGTCTTGATACTCATCGACCAAGATATGGCGGAAGCGACGATGGTAATGCTCGGCGATCGCCGGATTGTCTTTGAGCAGGCGTACCGTGCGCTAAATCAGGTCATCAAAGTCCAAGGCATTGGACTGGGCAAGGCGCTTCTCATATTCTTCGTAGGCCGAAGCGACAACTCGAGAAATCGGGTCATTCGGGGCGGTATCTCGGTATTCCTGCCAAGTGATGAGCTCATTCTTGAGGTCCGAAATACGCGCGGCAACCAGCTTGGGCGTGAATCGTTTAATATCCACATCCGCTGCTTTCAGCACCATCTGGATCAGGCGCTGCGAGTCCTGTGAATCGTAGATGCTAAAAGTCGAGCGCAAACCGGCCGCGCGGTATTCCTCACGAAGCACTCGCACACAAGCGGAGTGGAATGTCGACACCCACATCCTGCGCGCAGCTCCCCCACCGACCAGGGCCTCGACGCGCTCGCGCATCTCAGCTGCTGCCTTATTGGTGAAGGTAATCGCCAAAATCTCGCCCGCACGGGCTTGACCGGTTGCCAAAAGGTACGCAATCCGATGTGTCAGAACGCGAGTCTTCCCAGAGCCCGCACCGGCCATGATGAGCAAAGGAACGCCCCGATGCTCGACCGCTGCGCGTTGCTGGTCATTCAAGCCCTTGAGAAGGCTTTCAGGGTCACTGTGCTGCGTCCAACTACCGTGACCGCTCGCCTGGCCCCATTGAGGTGATCCCTGATCCGAAGTGCCAACAGAAGAAGGCGCTACCACGCCCATTTTGTTGCTCGAGGAGCTTGGGTCGTAGAGGGGAAGGTCCTCCGCCTGATCGGAACCGAAGTCGAGGAAAGAGCCGAGATTGGGAAGTGAGTGATCCTGATCCATTTTCAGTGCTTGTGGTAGACGCCCTTGGTTGCGTGAACGGGTTCGGCAGTGACATTAATACCAAGCTGGCGAAGAATGCCTTCATCAACGCTGCCCAGCAGAACTGAAGAGTGCACATCGCAACCAGCCAGTTTCGACAGTTGGTTCAAGGCCGCAGCTGCGCGTTCATTGGAGCGCGCAGATCCAGCCAAAGCGATCAGCACCTCATCGGTGTGCAAGCGAGGATTGTGGCTGCACAAGTGCTCAGTCTTGAGCTTTTGAATGGGCTCAATCTGTTCTGGGGCAAGCAACTTCTCATCATCGTCAATACCCGCAAGGAGCTTCATCGCATTGAGAAGCATTGCAGAGCAGGGTCCCAGCAAGTCCGAGGTCTTTCCAGTGACGATGCGCCCGTCGCTCAATTCCATCGCAGCTGCGGGATATCCAGTTTCACGCGCGCGCTCAAGCGCGGGAGCAACAACCGGGCGGTCCGCACTGCTCAGGTTCATTGCGGTCATCAGGCGAGCCGCACGCTCAGACTGCACGGGCGGAAGATCCTCGCGCGCTTCCAAGGCCAAAGCCTTGTACCAACGGCGAATAATTTCCTGCTTCGAGGCCTCGCGGCAGACCTCGTCATTGCTGATACAGAAGCCCGCCATGTTCACGCCCATGTCGGTGGGCGACTGGTAGGGCGAGGTTCCCATGATCTTCTCGAGCAGGCGACGAAGGACGGGGAAGGCCTCGATATCGCGGTTGTAGTTAACCGTCGTTTCGCCATGAGCCTTCAAGTGGAAGTGGTCAATCATGTTGACATCATCCAAGTCAACAGTGGCCGCTTCGTAGGCGACG
>CALIEP010000396.1 GCA_938022345.1 uncultured Actinomyces sp. | reverse complement strand
CAGTTCTTTCGCTTATACTGACTGGGATTGAAAGGAGTTCGACCGTGAACTATGACCTCGTTGTCGTCGGATCTGGCCTTTTCGGCCTGACAATTGCTGAGCAGGCCGCATCCCGTTGGGGCCTCCGCGTCGCAATCGTTGAGCGTCGCTCGCACCTTGGTGGCAATGCCTACTCTGAGATTGATCCGGAAACCGGTATCGAAGTTCATAAGTACGGTGCGCACCTCTTCCACACCTCCAATGAGCGCGTGTGGGAGTATGTCAATCGTTTCACCTCCTTCACTTCTTACGTTCACCGCGTATGGACCACCGTTGACGGTGTTGTCTACCCGATGCCCGTGAACCTGGGAACCATTAACCAGTTCTTCTCCGCCGCTTACGGCCCGGACGAGGCCCGCGCGCTCATTGCCCAGCAGGCAGCAGAAGTTGACGGCCAAGAGATCACCGACTTCGAGTCCAAGGGCGTTTCCTTGGTCGGTCGCCCCCTCTTCGAGGCCTTCTTCAAGAACTACACTGCCAAGCAGTGGCAGACCGATCCCAAGGATCTTCCCGCCTCGATCATTTCGCGACTTCCCGTGCGCTACAACTACGATTCGCGCTACTTCAATGACAAGTACGAAGGCCTGCCGGTAGACGGCTACACTGCGTGGATGGAACGCATGGTGGCCTCGGACCTCATTGATGTCTACTTGGACACCGACTTCTTCGATCCCGAGAACCCGCTGAACAAGGCCGCGGTCGTCGGCAAGGTTCCGGTTGTCTACACCGGCCCGGTCGATCGCTACTTCGACTACTCGGCAGGTGACCTGTCCTGGCGCACCGTCGACTTCGAAAAGGAAGTTGTTGAGACCGGTGACTACCAGGGTTGCTCCGTCATGAACTACGGCGATATTGATGTCCCCTTCACACGAATCATCGAATTCCGCCACTTCCACCCCGAGCGTGACTACCAGGACAAGAAGACCGTGATCTTCCGCGAGTTCTCTCGCTTTGCTGATCATGGCGACGAACCCTACTACCCGGTGAACACCGCGCAGGATCGTGAACGCCTCGAGCAGTACCGCGAACTCATGAAGAATGAAGACCGTGTTTTCTTCGGGGGCCGCCTGGGTACCTACAAGTACCTGGATATGCACATGGCCATCGCTTCGGCACTGACGATGCTCGATAACGAGCTTGCCCCCTTGTTCGAGGATGGGATCACTCGTTGAGTAACATCGCATCGCAGCAATTCCAAACCCCGGGTAAGTCATCGGGACTGATCGAGGTTTTCCGTCAGCCCTACCTGACCAGCCTGATCGTTCACAAGGAACTGCGAGCTCGCTATCGCGGCTCGATCTTTGGAATGCTGTGGAGCTACGCGAAGCCTCTGACCCAATTTTTGGTCTTCTACTTCGCACTTGGCGTCTTCATGAAGATGAACCGCGCCGTGGAGAACTACGTGATCTACATGTTCTCCGGCGTGGTTCTCATGAACTATTTCTCGGAAGTTTTTGGCAACGCAACCCGATCTGTTGTCGGCAACGCGCCGCTGGTGAAGAAAATCTATCTTCCCCGCGAGTTGTTCCCAATGTCAGCCATGTGGGTTGCCCTTGTCCACTTCCTCCCTCAAGTTGCCGTCCTTTTCATTGGCGCGCTGATTTTTGGCTGGCATCCGACGGTGTGGGGAGTTTTGGCAATCCTTGCTGCCTTCCTCATTGTCTCGATGTTTGCACTGGGGATTGGTCTTTTCTCCGGCGCGCTCAACGTGTTCTACCGAGATTCAGAGAACTTCGTTGACCTGATCTTGATGATGGCGACGTGGGTTTCTCCCGTTTTGTACACGTGGTTTAGCGTGCGAGACGTTTTGGATGCTCACGGCTGGCACTGGCTGTGGTGGGTGTACGAGGCCAATCCGCTGACCATTGCAGTTGAGCTTTTCCACTATGGTTTCTGGCAGCCGACGCTGGTTGATACTGCTGCGAATCCGTACCTCCCCAATCTGGGACTCTGGACGGGAATTGCTTTACTGATTTCTCTTGGCGCCGTCATCTTTGGCGAGGTCTCTTTCAGGCGCATGGATCCCAAGTTTGCCCAGGAGCTGTGATGACTGAAGTTATTCGCGTTGATGACGTTGTCAAAGAATTTGCGTTGCGTAATACGCATACCTTGAAGGATCGTTTGGTCTGGAGTCTGACGGGGCGGCGCAACCAATTGGTCAATCACTTCCGTGCCCTTGACCACGTGAGTTTCACGGTTGAACAGGGGGATTCGATTGGCCTGATCGGCTTCAACGGTTCGGGTAAATCGACCATGCTCAAGCTGATCTCCGGTGTCATCACGCCGGATGAGGGTTCGGTGGGATATCGCGGACGCATGGCTGGCCTCATTGAAGTCGGTGCGGGCTTCCACCCGGACCTGACGGGCCGTGAAAATGTTTTTCTCAACGGCGCAATTCTTGGCATGAGTAAAGAGCAGATCGAAGCTGCTTTTGACGATATTGTCGCCTTTTCGGAGATTGAGAAGTTTATCGACACCGAGGTGAAGTTCTACTCCTCGGGTATGTTCTTGCGTTTGGCTTTCGCCGTTGCGGTCCACACTAGCCCGGATATCTTCTTGGTTGATGAGATTTTGGCTGTGGGCGATGAGCCCTTCCAACGCAAGTGCCTTGACCGTATCCATGAAATGCAAGAGCAAGGGACCTCCTTGGTGATTGTGAGCCACGACCTTGACCTGATTGCGCGCCTGTGCAATAGGGGAGTGCTGCTCCACCACGGTGAGCTTCTTGTAGACGGCACAGCACAAGAAGCAGTCGATCGACTGCGTTCCTTGTAACACGCTTTTCACGTAGATCAGGAGAGAAAATGGCATGGCTCTCGGTGATCGTTCCGGCGCTTGTGCTGGCTGCGATCCTGTACGTTCCCGGAATTGCGCTTAACGCTCTTTTCCTGCGTAAACGCCTCTATACGGTCGGTTTCGCACCCGTGACGGGAGCGGCGATCTTGGGCTTCGCGTCACTTGCGAGCGGCGTTATTCCAGGACACTGGAGCCTCAAGTTTGTCCTGTGCTGCGACATCGGTGTCTTCGTCGTGGTTGCGGGGATCATGTGGTTGTGTGGTTCGAGGCCAAGGCATTGGCTTGAGAACTACAAGAGGCTTTTCTCGGGCTGGGCGGGGTCACGCGCCATTGCTCTGCTCGGCGCACTGATCGTTAATGCAGTGATCGCAATTGGAGTTTTCGTTCGTTCTGTTCCCTCTCCCCAGGCTTTCTTCTCGACCTACGACACCCCCTTCCATATGTCCGTGATCCGCTGGCTGATCGAAAGCGGAGATGGATCCTCACTTCATAGCGCAGCTGTTGACGGGACCGTTGGCTCCCACTTCTATCCCGCTCTGTGGCACGGCTGGGTATCTATGGTGATTTCCGGCTTGGGAACCCCCATGACGGTTGCGATTAATGCCTCGTGCTTGGTGGTTTTGCTGACCATTTGGCCGCTTTCCTCTGCCGTTCTGACGGACGTGCTTTTTGGGAAGAAGGTGCGCCTATCGCCAGTTTTTGCCGTTCTGGTTTCTTCGCTTTTTGCGGCATATCCCTGGGGATTGCTTGCCTTCGGAGTCTTGTACTCAAACTTCTTCTCCTACGCGCTCGCGCCTGCTTACCTCGCGGCATTTGTTCTTTTGCTTCGAGGCGTTCTTGTCAAGCAATTCAAGGGTGCTGAGCTCTGCGGTCTGATTCTGATTGCTATTGGTGGTTTTGCAGCCATTGCCTTGGCTCAGCCCAACTCGGTCTTCACCCTTGCGGTTATTCTCTTCCCCTACGTGGTTGCTCTTGCTTTCAACCAGGTGCGTCGTTCGAGTGGGAGCACTATTAAGGCAGGCTTGGTCGCAATTGTGCTGGTCGCTCTGGCAGCTTGCCTGTGGTATGCACTGTATAGAGCTCCGTTCATGCAACGCACCGTTACATGGCGTTGGGATTCCTTCCAAAGTCCAAAACGCGCGATTGCGGCGGTCCTTCTTCTGTCGACGAATGCAGGATCGGTGCGTTTGGCTGCACAGTGGCTCCTTGCCATTGGCGTTGCCATCGGTGGTCTTCTTGCCATCCTCAAATACCGTCGGGCCTGGCTTGTCATTTCCTACGCATTCATCGCCGCGCTCTATGTTTTGTGTGCGGGCTTTGAAGGTAAATTCCGAAACATCGCAACGGGTTTCTGGTATCACGACTCTTATCGCCCCGCCGGTGCGATGTCAATCCTTGCGGTTCCGTTGATGGCGCTTGCTCTTGCGTGGCTGATCGAAAGTCTTGTGAAGACATCACATCCCAAGGGCGCCGCTCTTCGTTTCATCTCCTCTGCGCTCGTCTATGCTCTGATCGCTGCGGTCACGCTGACTGGGGGGAATATCAAGTGGCGCATTACTACGATGCAAGATAATGCCGAAGACCGAGCAAGTCACTACACCTATTCTGACGAGATTGCTTTTATGGATGAAGCGCGTCAGATCACCGGTACCCGCGACAAGGTGGCGAATGATCCCTTCGATGGATCGATGTTTGGATACGCGACCAGCGGATTGCCGGTCGTCTTTACGTCGATGCCAGGTAACTGGATTGGGCAGATGAAACCGGGTACTACTGTCATCATCGATGACTTGTACAAGGTTTCCGAAGACCCTCAAGAAGTTTGTCCCGTGATCCAACAGGAAAATATCCGCTACGCGATTGTTCTTGAGCGTCATCGACAGATCTTTGATGAACACTCGCCTTGGACTGGCATTCGGAACATTACTCCGGAAACACCCGGTTTTGAACGTGTTCTGCAACGCGGGCCATACAGCCTCTACAAGGTCACGGCATGCGGTCTTGGCTAAGAGTCAACGCCTCTGCGGTGCTGTGACATAGATTTTCTTCCGTTTTCTCACATAGACTTGCCACATAAGTGCACACATTGAAGGAGTGTCGCGTGAAAGAAAAAAGTGAAGCGGTCGCTGAAGGAACTGTGACCGAACAACAGTGGGTTCCCGTTCAGCGCGTAGTGTTTCCCGGAGAAAGCGACACTTCGTTGTGGCCGCTCTATGTGGACTGGGGAGTTGCTCCTTCCAGCGCAGCGCTGAGTGCTTCGCAAGGAGACCAGAAGGCCCTGACTCTTCGGCAGTTTGAGATGCCGCGCGGCGTCGACGCAACGCGCACCTCGATGCTGATCCCTGCTCGTGAACGTCTCTCCCTTGCAACCTACTTCAACGCATTTCCTGCCTCTTATTGGCAGCGGTGGACGGATGTCCGTAACATTCGTCTGACTCTGAAGCTGTCAAAGAGGGCCGTTGTTGAGGTCATGCGTTCTTCTGCGCGCGGTACTTTTACTCCCGTTGCAACTCGCGCTGGCTCTGGTGAGCTGAGCTTTGATATTCCGCTGAACCGTTTCGGTGATGGTGGATGGATTTGGCCGGAAATCACTGCCCTCAAGGAAGATGTCGAACTTGAATGGGGAACCTGGTCAGTACCTTCGCGCGAAGGCGATCGTCATGCCAATGTGACCGTGGGTATCACCACCTACAACCTTCCCGAAGACTGCTTGACTCAGGCTGAACGCTTCCAAGCAGAACCCGAGGTTCTTGATCACATTGCCGAGATTCTGATTGTCGATCAGGGCAATAAGAACGTGAAGGACTGCGAGCGTTACCCGCGTCTGCAAGAAGAACTGGGAAGCAAGCTCCGTGTCATCGAGCAGGCAAACCTGGGTGGTTCCGGCGGATTCTCGCGCGGCATGTACGAGATGCTGAAGAACCCCGATTCGGACTACGTCCTGCTGCTTGACGATGACGCCGTCATCGAGCCTGAAGGCCTTCTTCGTGCGCTTGCTTTCGCAGAGCATACGCTGACCCCGACGATTGTTGGTGGCCACATGTTCAATGCAAATGAACGCACCATTTTGCACTCGATGGGTGAAACGATCGATGCTCACAAGTTCTGGTGGGGAGCTGTCAACCCTGAACTTGCAACAGTTGACTTGGCTCAGCGCACGATCCGCAATGATCCCCGCTTGAACCGCCGTATCGATGTTGCCTACAACGGTTGGTGGATGTGCTTGATCCCCAAGCCCGTTGTCGCTGAGATCGGCCTGTCCCTGCCTTTCTTTATCAAGTGGGATTACTCCGAATACGGTCTGCGCGCAGCAGAACACGGATTCCCGACGGTCTCTCTTCCCGGCGCTGCCGTGTGGCACGTGCCGTGGACCGAGAAGGACGATGGTCTGGACTGGCAGGCCTACTTCCACCAGCGCAACCGTTGGGTTGCAGCTCTGCTGCACTCTCCTTACCCGCGCGGCGCGTCCTTCCCGAAGACCTCGCTGGCCTCGGACGTTCGAGCACTGCTCTCTCTGCAGTACTACAGCGCCGATCTGCGCCGCCAGGGGCTCAAGGACGTTTTGCTTGGCCCCGGCCACCTGCATCCTTCGATGCACACCCGAGCTGCAGAAGCACGCGCAAAGGCAAAGGAATACACCGACGCACGCTTGATGACTGAGGCTGCAGACTTCCCGGCAGTGCACCGTAAGAAGCCCGCTCCGGTCGGCACCAAGCCTGATTCACGCGCCCAGTTCATGTCAAAGGCAATTGCTGGTATCACCAAGCAGTTCCTGCCTGAAGGCGAACACCGTGAGGATCGTGTTGAGGATGTTCTCTCCAGCACGGATGCTCGTTGGTGGAGGCTTGCAAACCTCAACTCTGCTCTGGTGTCGAACGCGGAAGGTTCTGGTGCGTGGCGCTACCAGCGCGATGCGAAGCACTACCGTCGTGCTCTGGCAGAGAGCATTGCGCTCCACGCGGAGCTCATTCGTCGTTGGGCCTCGCTGAGCCGTGAGTATCGGGAAGCTCTTCCCGAATTGGTTTCTGTCCAGGCTTGGGAAAAGACTTTCGGTCTGTGAGATAAGGGAAGGTGCGAGCAGCTCAAACTGCTCACACCTTCCCTTATTCGCGCGAATCTAAGTTCTTGATCTGTCGATCAGAGGGGAAAGAACAAAATGAGTGCTGCACAAATAGGGAAGCCAGCGACGAAACGTCATTGGGAACTCGAACTTCTCCGCATATTTTCAATGTTCCTCATTGTTGCGACGCACTATTTTGCTTCTGATGATTCTCCCTCACGCATAGATCCAGCACTCGCCCAGTCGTGGAAATCAGCGCTCCACGCGGTCACAATCATGCCGGGGCAAGTAGGCGTGACGATTTTCGTTCTCATCTCAGCCTACTTTTTATCGCGTAGTACACGCAGCCCGTTCACACGAGTAGCAAAGATCTGGATTCAGACCTTCATTTATTCATGTGGATTATGGGGTGCTTACTTTGTTCTGTCGCACTTTGTGGGATCCAGTCAATATTTTGTCAATCCTCGTTCTATCCTGATGTCCGTTTTCCCGGTGACATTCGGAGCGTACTGGTTCATCAGCGCATACGTTGTGATGGTGATTGTCGCGCCTTATATCAATATTCTTCTTGACGCGACCTCAGCTCGCCAGCACGGGGCACTGCTGTGCCTATCACTATGGATTACCTTTATCTGGCATATTCTGAATCCTGCGAACACATGGGCTTTTACTGATGCGTCCTATCTGTGCACTCTCTATCTCATCGGGGCTTTGATTCGTCGACACGAAGATCGCTTGCCTCGCGTACGTTGGTATTTCGCGATAGCGATCATGATACTCTGCACGCTCATTTGCATGGTTGGTACGCATACAATTGCTGTTTCTTCTTTCCTTAGGGAACAGTTGTACTACCCAGGAAATCTCTTCACAGCCGGTACAGGGGCTTCTCCGATCCTTTCCGTGATTTGTGGCGTGCTCATTTTCCTCATGACACTTCAGTACATTTCAGGCCGTACGCATGCATCGACGCATGAGAGAATTTCCTCCCTTGTCCTGACACTTTCTCCGGCGACTTTTGGTGTCTATCTTCTTCACGAGAATTTTATTTTTAAGCCCCACCTGTGGGGACTTGTTTTCTCGGTTCCCAGCCCTAGCGGAGTATGGCGACTTGCATATGCCTCTTTGAGCATCGTGCTCATTTACCTCGTGCTTTTAGCTGTATGTTTCGTAATTTTCCGGCTCGTTGTCCAGCCTTGCGAAAAGGCTTTTCTGAAAGTGCTTTCCCGGCCCTAATATGTGGGGTTGCTGGCGGCTTCTTTCTTGACGAATACCTGAGTACAAGCATCCGAACAATCCCGAGGGTGCAAAATGAGGTAACTATCTCCTCCAAACGCTGGTAGAAAACAGACTTGCCGGGGGCGCTATCTCGCTAAATTGCAGTGATCTTCGCTAGGCTATACGCATGAGTGCAGGCTCTGCCTGTGACCCCCGATGTCGGAGAAAAGGAATTCAAGGTGCGTATCGCAGCAATCGTCCCGTGCTACAACGAAGAAGCCGCAGTTGGCACAGTTGTCACGGACCTGAAGAATGCAGTTCCCGGAATTGAAGTCTACGTTTACGACAACAACTCTTCGGATCGCACCGCTGAAGTTGCTGCCGCAGCCGGCGCGATCGTTCGCACCGAAACCCGCAAGGGTAAGGGCAACGTTGTGCGTCGCGCATTCGCAGACATCGATGCCGATGTTTACGTGATGATCGACGGTGACGACACCTACGATGCTTCGGCCGCACCCGAGATGATCGACCTGCTGGTTCGTGAAAATCTTGATCACGTTCTGGGCTGCCGCGTTGACGACAAGGACAACTCTGCATACCGCCCCGGCCATGCTCAGGGCAATAAGATGTTCAACTCCCTGGTTGGATTCCTCTTTGGCGACACAGTTACCGACATGCTCTCCGGCTACCGTGTTTTCTCTCGCCGTTTCGTGAAGTCCTTCCCGGCGCTCTCTCGCGAGTTCGAGATCGAAACCGAACTCACGGTCCACTCCATGGCGCTGCGTGTTCCTCAGGCAGAGTACGGCGTTGGCTTCAAGGATCGCCCCGCAGGCTCAGAATCCAAGCTGCGTACTTTCCACGATGGCTTCCGTATTCTCGGACTGATTGGCCGTCTCGTTGCACACGAGCGCCCCATGGCCTTCTACGGAATCTTCTCTGCAATCTTCATGCTCCTGGCCCTGTGCTTCGGAGCCCCCGTCATCTGGCATTTCATCCAGGCTGGAAATGTTCCGAAGCTCCCCAGCGCTGTACTGGCATCCTCGCTGGTGATTGTCGGCGTCTTGTCCTTCGTTGTCGGATTGCTCCAATCCGGTAACTTGAAGACCCGCCGTGAAGCCATGCGCTTGGCTTACCTGCGCTACTATTCAGTGCTTCCGAACTGATAAGCGAATTACGGGCTTTATGAACGTCTTTCAAAAGGCGTGGAAGCGCCTTCTTGAAGCGGGTTCTTTCTACCGTTACCTCTTGGTGGGTGTTGGAACCTCGCTTCTGGACTTTTCGCTCTTCTCGCTGCTCTCGGTGGGCTTCGATGTTCCGGTGATCCCGTCGAATATCACCTCAACGGTCATCACCGTGTGCGTGAGCTACTGGATTAACCAACACTTTGTCTTCCAAGCAAAAGGTTTTTCCTGGGCCTCGTTCTTTTCTTTTGCGGGATTGACTCTTTTTACGGGAATGGTCCTTCAATCCGCCATCATTTGGGTGATTGTCCACGGTCTTCCCGCACTCGGTTTGGGGATCTCGCTGTCCTTGCTGAAACCCGCTGCAAAGATCGTTGCAATGGGCACCGGAGCGGTATGTAACTACTTGGGGTATAGGTTCATTTTTACCCGCAAGAAGTAGATATACTTCCTTCCAACACATCCATACAGCGCTGATGGAGGTCCCATAATGCGCAACCCCATCATCAAAGTCTCTGCCGTTGCGCTCATCGGCCTGCTCAGCTTTTCTCTTACTTCCTGCAGGACGGGCTCGGGGAATTCAAGTGCACAGAGCTCTCCGGAGGCCTCGGCAAGCGGGAACGGAACGAAAGGGAGCGCTCAAAGCGAGGCTTCGCAAAGTTCTTCTCCCACGGCCTCGACGCAAAGTGCTACGCCGAGCGCCCAAGATGGGGGAGTGACCCCAACACTCGGCTCAATTCCTCAGGGCGCAAGCCGCTTGGAGGATGTTGGAGATGCCAGAGGGATCTGGGTGAATTCACCCTCTGGAAACATTCACTGTTGGTTTGCCGGCGACCTTTTGCAACTGTGCGTGGTCGATTCCTATCGAGTAGATAAGCCCTATGGTGATGCGGTGCTATTCCCAGGTTCACAGCCGATTGCGAAAGATACCATTTTTTTCGCAGGTTATTCCGAAGATCGGGAAATGCCAGAAATTGCCGCTCGTCGAGATGGACCCCTTCCTACGAACCATGGCGAGCGTTTGCGGACCCTTTCCTATGGAGAGAGCGTTTATGCTGGCAATGACGTGTGTGCCAGCACAAGCGAGGCAATGGTTTGCTGGGATACCGAAACCGGCGATGGAGCAAAGATCAATCGAGCAGGAACAGAGATCTTCCACCTGAAGAAGTGATGAGATCTCACCCGCACCACTAACGGGCTGTTAAGCAGCCCTTGAATGTGGAGCTTTCAGCTCCTAATCCACGACAAGGCGGACCTTTTCGCTGACGAAAATCTCCTGAGCCTTTTCGAGGGTGTAGTGGGATTTGTCGACAACAACAACGCTGTGTCCATCCATCCATAGTCGCGTGAGTAGGGGAGCAGTCGGGAAGCTTTCGCTGTAGAGACCCAAGCGCGTGGGTTGTC
>CALIEP010000395.1 GCA_938022345.1 uncultured Actinomyces sp. | reverse complement strand
ATGGACGAGGCCGGGCAGGCCTCCCGTGATCAGGCTGGCCTTGAGGCCCTGGGGCGCAAGCGAGAGGTAGGAAGTTGTGATGAAGCCGCCGTAGGACTGGCCAAGAGTCGTCCATGGTTCGTCTCCCGCGAGCTCGTGGCGGAAGGCCTCGGCATCGTAGACGATCTGATCTTGGCGGAAATAACGCAGGTAGTTGGCCTTTTCCTGTGGGGTCAGAAGGAAGGAAAGGGATTGCGCATCCATGCGGGTGGACTGACCGGTGCCTCGTTGATCGAGGAGGACCACGCGGTAATCCTGAAGTAGGCGGTTCATCCACCCGCTGTCAAAAGTGCCAAAGCGAGGGCTGGGATAGCCGGGACCGCCCTGGAGGAAGACGGCGTAGGGCGCGTTTTCCTTGCCAGGACGCACGACCTCGCGCGCGAAGATCTCGATAGTCGGGTTATCTGCGCCGAGGGGGCGAGTGTGATCGAGGGGGACGTCGAGGCGGTGCTCGTAGACGGTGTGAGCGTGGTGAGTGTAAGAGGTCGTACGCATGGGATAAGGGTAGCGCCGCGGAGCGCGCGGCGTGCGGGGGGCGCCGCGGAGTGCGCGGCGTGCGGGGGGCGCCGCGGAGTCGGCTGCGGGCGCCGCGGAGTCTGCTGCGGGCGCCGTTCCGCCTGCCGCTCCCCGAATGTCACACGAAGTCGGTGATTGTCGCAGGGAATAAGCTGTGTCATTCGGGGACTTCGTGTGGAGGTAGCCGCTTAAGCGCAGGACGGGAAGGCGCGTGTTGGGTGATGCCGCGCTGCTCGGAGCGAGGGTTCTGGAGCGTGACCAGCTGTGTCATTCGGGGACTTCGTGTGGAGGAGGGGCATGCCTTCGTGTGGAGGGGGCGTGTGCGACGTGCGGGGCCTGCGCGGCGTACGGGACCCACGGATTTGCTTCCTGCCCCGAATGTCACACAAAGTCGGTGATTGTCGCAGGGAATAAGCTGTGTCTTTTACTGACTTCGTGTGGACGGGGTGAGTCTTCGTGTGAGACGGACCGGGCGGGACGAGGCGGTGGCTGGGGCTTCGAACGCGGCGGGGCGGGCAGCGCAGGTAAGGCTTCTAGAGCCAGTTCAGCATGAGGATGTAGCTGAGGGTCCCGAGGCCGACGCTCCACAAGAGGCGGCGTTTCGTTGCCAGGTGGACAACAACGGTGATGACAGTTGCGATAATGGCTGCCCACCACTGCGAACCAGCAGCACCTGCGTTATCGCTGAGCGTCGCCAAGACGAGGATCAATAAAATGCCCGGAGGCATCCACACGGCCATATTCCGAACGAAGCTTGACTCGCGCAGGGGCTCGAGGATCTTGAAAGGGAGCGCGCGCAAGGTGAAGTCGATGACGAAGACGACCAGGAGGATTCCGAAGAGGTAGGGGAGCGAGTGGGACATCAGGCCTCCTCACCGGTGTGCGGCGCGTGCAGCTGATGGTCTGAATCGGCGCTGGGACTGGAAGAGGCTTCGCGTCTTCTTGTAAGCACATGACGCACCACAAGGGCACCGACGTATAGCAGCAGCGCAAGCAAAAGTCTTTGTTTAGGCCAGATGGCCATCGCGATGAGGAAGGACCCAGCTGCCAAAACAACCGAGGGAATGTCCTTGAGGGAGCGAATCGAGTCGACGGTGAGGGTGATAAACAGCGCTGTGAGCGCGAAATCCAAGCCCTGGATCTGAGCGGGAATGAACGACCCTGCAAGAACGCCAACCAAACCGGAGGCTACCCATGTCGCGTGATAGGTGACTTGCATGGCAAGGAGACGAGGCTTCGTCCAGCCTTCGGGGCGCGCTGCGGTGATCGCGTAGGCCTCGTCGACCAGGGCGTACATGGAGAAGAGGCGCGCGAACCTGCCCTCGACCAGGTGAAGAGGAAAGGAGAACGCGTAGAAAAGATGCCGGAAGTTGACGAGCAACATCGTCACCGCAATGACGGCGATTGGAGTGTACGAGGCCGCCAGAGAGATGACGAGTAGCTCAGCAGATCCTGAGAAAGCTGCTAGTGACAGTGCCGGGGCCATCCACCACGGCATTCCCAGCTGCATGACCAAGATGCCGTATGCAATCCCCAGAGGAATGTAACCCGCCGCAATGGGTGCGGTCATGCGGATTCCGGTGAGGATTTCCGCGCGGGTTGAGGATGGCATTCCTCCACTCTACTCGGTTGAGGAGGTCGATCTCTGAGAGGCGTATGCCGGGGTGGTCAGCTTGGCCGGGACCGAGGTCGATACGGCCAGAGCCACCATTGTTGGACTGGCGTGCCGGAGCAGGGGAAGTATTGGAACCGCCACCGGAGGACGACGAAGCGGAGTTACTGTTGTTGTTTTGTTGTGCGTGGTGTCATGATGCCAAAACCCCGTAGCAGGTTGCGAACCATGCTACGGGGTTTTGTTGCGAGTGGATTAGGAGCACATGTAGCGACCGTTACCTACAACGAAGCATTTCATCCCGGGCTTGAGTTGATCTTTGCCGATGCTGTGTTCAATGGTCCATTTTTCGAATTCGGCGTCGGATTTGATTGGGGGCTGACCGCCGCCAGAGTTAGAACCACCACCGGAGTAGGACGATCCGCCGCCGTTAGAGTGCGAACGAGCCTGTGATCCGCCGGTTGAACCGTAGGATCGAGCCGAACCACCGTTAGACGAGGGGCGCTGCACTGCTGCTGCTTGAGCAGCCTTGGCTTCCTGGTAGGCGTTGATAGCATTCTTCAATGCTTCCTGAGCGTTCTTCACGTCAGTTGCCTTCTGGTCAGCAGCCTTTGCCTTCTCGATGGAGGCCACAGCCTCATCGTAAGAATCAGCAGTTACTGTAGTAGAGATCGAGTGCGATTCGTTGTTGACGTTCTTGAGAGCGTCGTATGCAGCCTTGACGTTTCCATCAGAGGCCATCTGCGAGTCCTCGTCAACAATCTTGATCTGCTCGTCTGCGTCCTTCTGGGCCTGAGCGAGGTTTGCCTTTGCAGCGTCCATCGTGGTGTTTGCTTCGTCGGTCGCCTTGGTCAGACGGTATGCATCACGCGCGTTGGTGAACGACTGAGTCTGATCGTCAACAGCCTTGATTGCTGCCTCAGCATCGGTCACGTCCTGCTTGCTCAGGCACTTGACCTGCGCTCCGTCCTTGTCAGCTTCCGCCTTCTTAGCGTCCTCAGCCTTGTGGATAGCATCGGTCAGAGCAGCAGTTGCACTCTGTCCTTCGGGAGCAAGAGTGAAGCCGTCGGTGTGTGCGAGGCGGGAGCCTTCGCCTTCCTTAACGGATTCATCGGTGGTAGCCAATGCGTCATGCGCCTTGCTGATCGCCTGATCCAACTGAGACTTCTTCTCAGTAAAGGTTTGCTGTCGAGACTGGCATTCCTTCTGGTGCTGAACGTGTGAGACCACAACACCTGTGGTGATGCCCGCGAGAGCTAGAACGAGGGCAACGATAGCTGCAATGATCTTCTTACGCTTTGACCACAGCTTCGGGTTGGTGAAATGGATTTTGTTGAGCTCGGGGGCGCTCATGTGTGTTCTCCTGGTGTGTGATGGGATTTTGTGTGAACGATGAGGATTATTCAGGTGGCCTTGTTGGCCTTGCCGGTCTTGTACTGAAGGTGAACTCCGAATCGTAATCGTTCGTCGCGCTGCAAGGTAGCGCTACCGGATTGGTGAGGACTGGTGCATGAGGATCCGAGGCCCCTCCTTCCC
>CALIEP010000394.1 GCA_938022345.1 uncultured Actinomyces sp. | reverse complement strand
CACAGCAATCGCAGTTCCCAAGGGAGCGTCCAGATGAGCCAAGCAAAGCCCGAACACCCCATCGTCCCGACCTTGCCCGCAACCGCGCGCATGTACGACGTCGACGCAACTGCACCCGCTGGTATTCCCTTGGGTGCTGCAGCTGCCGAGGCCTCGGCTGAGACAGCCGCCGCTAAGGCTGAGCATCAGGAATCATCTTCTCGTATCCCCGCTCCGCTTCCCCACGGTTTCGCCCAGGGCGCGGTTGTCGGAGGGGCTGCAGCATCCGTTGCGGGTTCTGGCGCGGCCGCCACCTCGGCTCGCTCCTCCGGTCACGGTCATTCCGAGGCCGGCGGAGGCAGTAACGGAGGCTCTGGCGGTGGCCGTGGAAACTCTGGCGACGCTCAGGGTCACGATGAACACTCACGTTCTTCGGCCTCGGGAAATGGAGACGAGAAGGTAATTGACCCCACGCGACCCACGATTATCTTTGCTGCAGTTCTGACCGTCATTGCCACGATTTGGGCGGGGGCAACAGCCTTCAGCCCGGTCAAGCACAGCGATATCGCCAGCTCGTCCAGTAAGGCAAGCTCATCGGCATCCGCATCTGCCTCGGCATCGGGGCAGCCCACCCAGGAATCCACTCAGGCAGCGACGGAGAAGCCCGTCATCTCCAGTGTTTCCGTGTTGTCCTGGCAAAACGATAAGGGTGACCACGAGGAAATGGCTGTCAATATGATTGACGGCGACGCAAAGACGAATTGGCACTCGCGCTACTTCGATTACAACCAGTTCCTAGACCAGACCGCGGTCACCATCTTGGTGAAGCTTGAGAAGAAAGCAACGGTCTCTGAGATCACCTTGGATATGGATCCGTCGACAACCGGTGGCGAAGGCGTTGTACGTGCTGTAAATCCCAATACGCCTCGAGAGGGAACAGAAATCGCAACGACGACGTTCTCTCCCAAGACGGACATCAAGCTGGCACATCCCGTGGAAACCGAAGCGATCAGCATCACCTTCCGTAAGATGCCAACATCGCAAGACGGCCGCGCTTGGGCGTGGGTCAGCGAATTGTCAGTGAAGTAACCGTTACCTGCTCAAAAGGAGACATCATGTCTGAAACTATCCACGACGTCGTTATCGTCGGCTCCGGTCCTGCGGGATACACTGCGGCTATTTACACTGCGCGCGCTGGATTCAAGCCTGTTGTTGTTGCCGGTGCCCTGGCTGCCGGTGGCGCGCTGATGAACACGACTGAAGTTGAGAATTTCCCCGGTTTCCCCGAGGGTGTCCTTGGCCCGGAGCTGATGGATAATATGCGTCAGCAGGCCGAAAAGTTCGGTGCTGATATTCGCTACGAGGATGCCTACACGCTGGAGCTCGAAGGCGACATCAAGAAGATCACCCTTGAGGATGAAACCCTCTTGGCCCGCAGCGTCATCTTGGCGACCGGTTCGGAATACCGTCATATGAATGTTCCCGGAGAAGAAGAGTTCTCTGGTCGAGGCGTCTCCTTCTGCGCGACCTGCGATGGTTTCTTCTTCCGCGATAAGCACGTCATCGTTGTCGGTGGCGGTGACTCTGCAATGGAAGAGGCAACCTTCTTGACGAAGTTTGCTTCAAAGGTCACTGTCGTTCACCGCCGTGATCAGCTGCGTGCGTCTAAGGCTATGGCCGATCGCGCACTGGCCAATGAGAAGATCGAATTCGCATGGAACTCTGTTGTCGAAGAGGTTCTGGGCGATTCGGCTGTCACCGGTGTTCGCTTGCGTTCCACCGTTGATGATTCGACTCGCATTCTTGATACTGATGGTGTTTTCGTTGCCATCGGTCACCTTCCCCGCACCGCCGTAGTTTCCGGTCAGGTTGCTTTGGACGAGGCCGGTTACATCCTGGTCAATGACCCGGGTACCGCAACTAGCCTTCCGGGTGTCTTCGCCTGTGGCGACGCTGTTGATCACACCTACCGCCAGGCAATTACTGCTGCCGGTTCCGGATGCCGTGCTGCCTTGGATGCGCAGAACTGGCTCGAATCTCAAGAGTAAGTATTGAAGTCCTTCG
Organism: uncultured Actinomyces sp.; assembly: GCA_938022345.1. GTDB lineage: Bacteria > Actinomycetota > Actinomycetes > Actinomycetales > Actinomycetaceae > Pauljensenia. The sequence continues at coordinate 543 of CALIEP010000394.1, read as the reverse complement.
GTTTCCTGAGCTTTGGACACTACGCACGGGACAGAAGGCGCGGACTGAGCGGGCGCGATGCCCTTCATCAGGCTATTGAATTGTCGGTCGCTGCCGACGATCTAGGTGTCAATGGCGCCTACTTCAGGGCGCATCATTTTGCGCCCCAGGGTACCTCACCCATGCCCTTGCTCTCCGCGATTGCTGCCCGCACAAAGCATATTGAGGTCGGTACCGGCGTTATCGATATGCGCTAGCACATGTCTCAGTTATGACGTTCGATACCACCCCTATCGTTTGTGGGCACGCGCTGCGCGCAGCCCGTTGGCGATAACGACGACCTCGGCGACCTCGTGGACGAGGACGACCGCGGCCAGGCCGAGCACGCCGGTGATGGCCAGCGGCGGCAGCACGGCGATGATCGCCAGGGACAGCACGATGTTCTGGTTCATGATCGCCCGGCCGCGGCGGGCATGCCGCAGCGCCTGCGGGATCAGGCCGAGGTCGCGCCCGGTGAAGGCGACGTCGGCAGACTCGATCGCGGCGTCGGAGCCGGTCGCGCCC
>CALIEP010000393.1 GCA_938022345.1 uncultured Actinomyces sp. | reverse complement strand
CGAGAGCACGGCGGGGTGGCTCGGGCCGTCAAGCAGGGACATCAGGATCCGGGAGCGCGTCGGGTCGGCCATGGCCCGGCCGAGCCGGTTCATGACGTCGAGGTGTGAAGCAATAGTCAGCATGCACTGAACTATACAGTGATGACTGACCAATAGTCCAGTTGGGATTCCAGGAAAATCTGTCGATCATCAGCAACTTCGCCAAATATGTGGCACCTGAGCTCGGTTGGGTTCCTGCTGATCAGGGTCTTCCAACGGGCTACCCAATTGATTAAGTCCGCGGCACTTAGCTATCGCGGGGTCCCAGATAAGACATCTGCCTGCGAAAGCTGAGGTCTCTGGACGGCTGACTTGCCGGTGCTTTTGTAGGGGCAAAAGCACCGGCACGTCATTCCACCAGCGCCATTGCAAGTGGAAGCTCAGCCCGGTCGAAACCCTGACCTCCCAACCAGTGCCTTTATTTTAATCCCGACTAAACGATAAAACCTGGGAAAATGTGCATTGCACGATGCACATTTTACCAGGTCAGAGGCTGTTTAAAGCTGATTAAGGTGCAACCTTAAAGTGCTCTTTTTGTGCCGTATTAATTCAGTTATTCCCCTCGTGAAGATCACTCAATAGTTTACGACGCAAGGGTCCTGTGGCCTCGGAAGCCAACATAATCAGCCCGATGCCCAGCACAGTCATACCCACCAAAATCAGCATCGGGGCGAGTCCAGCACTCAGAGCCATGATCGGAGACATAAAGACAATGCCCAAACTCATTGCTCCGCCGATCATGAGCAGTGCCGGAAGCAGAATTTCAATCCTGCGCGCACGATCCATAAAGTTTCGGGGTGAGCCCATGAATTCCAAGGCTTTCATCTGCTCAACGGAATCAATAACGCGAATGGCTTGATTGATCGCAGTCGAAATTGCACCCAAAGCCATAGTGATACCAAAAGTCAGAAGCATTCCCGTGCGAATATCCGACACGAGGATCCTCTCGACGTCCTGCATGTCCCCCGCAGCGCCCACGATCGAGCTGAAGATTGGCATGAGCACACCGACAATGAAGGCGACCAGGGCAACCGCACCGAAAGACCTCCAAACGCTCTTTGGATCATCAGCGATACGACGGCCCGCAAGAAGCATCTGAGGAGTGCGCGCAAGACTTGCCATGGCATTGCCCAGAAGGGATACCGAAAAAGCTCCCACGACATTAACCAGCGCAAAAATCACGCCAAGGAATCCCAAGAACAACCCGAAGGCAATCGCCATCCCAAGCTGCATCATAAACCGAGCAACAATCACCCAGCCTATGATCAGAACAAGCATCAGAGTCAGCCACAGTGCTGAAACCTTCGCCCCCTCAGTACGACGCGTGACACCCAAGGGGGTAATTGCCACTTTACGCATCGCAAGCATCGACGAAGCGGCGGCCAGCGCAATCATCAGTACTGCCTCGGCAAGGAGGACAAGGGGACCGACCCACATCTCGTGAACCCCTATGCGCTCACCCTGGAAAGAAATCAGCTGCCAAACCGGCAAAAGTGCGCCGTATAGAGCGGTACCACACACCACACCAATGGCTGCATAGACCGCGGTCTCGATCAGACACGCAAGATGCGTTTTTGCAGGCCCTAATCCCATGAGGCGGAGAACCGCTAAATCCCGTGCGCGTCGACTCATTCCCAGACGCGCAGCGGCCGCGCCCATGCTCAGAGTCGGGACGATCATCAAAAGTCCCGCAAAGCACGCCAGCAAGACATAAAAGCCACCCATTCCCTCGAAACCAGCTGGCAGGTCATAGGTACGCGTAAAGAACATCAGAACCCCACCCGTGACGGAAAGAAGAATTGCGTGGGGAAGGGCGAAAGCCAAAACTGTCAGAATTGAGGTCGCGCGATCACGAGAACCCAGGACTGCGCGTGCCGCAGTGAGTATTGTGCTCATCGAGACACCTGCTGATCGATCAGGCCGTCTCGCATGTGGATTTCATGCGGAAGCCGCGCGGCCACCGAAGGATCATGGGTCACCAGAATCAAGCTCGCCCCGGTGCTTTGGCAGGCATAGGTCAGGACTCCCATGACCTCGGCACCTGTGCTTTGATCCAAGGCACCCGTGGGTTCATCGGCAAAGACGACTTTGGGATTGGTGATAAGCGCGCGCCCAATCGCAACGCGCTGTGCCTGACCGCCGGAGAGTTGACCTGGGCGGTACGGACCTGCGCCTTCCAGCCCTAGATTCACCAGGATCTGCTGTGCGCGGACAATGGCCTCTTTACGCGCAACTCCTGCCAGCATCAGGGGCATTGCAATATTTTCCTGGCAGGGAAGTTCTGGAAGCAGCTGCCCATCTTGGAACACGAAACCAAAGTGCTTGAGGCGCAGTTCCGAAATCGCACCCTCACTCAGTGTTGTCATTTCAGTGCCATCCAGGGTGATGCTTCCCGTCGTCGGTCGCAGCACTCCCGCCAAGCAGTGCAAAAGCGTGGTCTTTCCGCAGCCCGAGGGTCCCATAATTGCCAGTTGGCTGCCCTGGGGGATCGATAGGCTGACTCCCGCGAGTGCCTGAACTGTATTTCCGCCGCGTTGATAGAGTTTCGTAAGCCCGTTGACAACCATTCCCGAGGCCGTGGATGCATAAGGAGCTTGTGGCGCGCCTGCGCCCTGCTGCAGTGGTGAAGTCATGGTTTCAGTTTGAGCTTTTCTGCCCGTTAGCACCATGAGGTAAGGCCCTGATTGGCCCCTGGTTTTTCCTAGGGGATGTACCCTTGTAAACAATCAATGACACACCATCACCGCGCCGCTGCCAAGGAGGGCCAGTGCTCACTCTGAGCCAACATATCGACCAGATCCTCGGGATCTTACTTGCTCTATTCCTTTCCTCTCTGATCGGTTTGGAGCGTCAGGCCCGCGGAAAGAGCGCTGGTCTTCGTACTGATGCGATTGTCGGTATGACCTCAGCCCTTCTCATGGTCGTATCGAAGTACGGTTTTAATGACGTGCTTGCGGCTGATCTTGTGCGTGTTGATCCCTCTCGCGTCGCCGCGCAGATCGTTTCCGGAATTGGCTTCCTTGGCGCGGGTATTATTCTGACCCGCTCGGGAGCAGTCCGAGGCCTGACCACAGCCGCAACCGTCTGGGAGACTGCCGGAATTGGTATGGCATGTGGTGCAGGTTTGTGGATTGCGGGAACCGCTGTCACATTGATGCACTTCATTGTTGTTTTCGCACTGACACCTCTTTCACGCCACATCGGTCCTCATGCTCCCCGTCGTCCCAACACTATTGTTTTGGAGTTGGTTTTCGATCCCGGTCAAGGGGTCATGCGTCGCGTATTGAGCGTGATGACAGATTCAAAGTGGCGCGTTTCCGAGGTTCGATCTGACACCGAGGGCAAGCGCGGACATGCATTCATTGAGACGACGACCGCCGACCGTGTTGCGCTACCCGCGCTAATCGCCACAATCTCCGATCTTCCTGGTATCTACTCCGTTGAGGAAGCGGACCCTCACGGCGCGGACTAAGTGTCCACGGCCTCGGCGCTTATGTCACAACAGTCGTTTTAGTGGCACACTTAGATACGTGTGTCCTTCGACATACTTATATAGAAAGGTTCGCTAATGTCTCAGGATCCTCAGTCACAGGGAAATCGACTCGACCCGTGGTTTGATGCCTACGCAGATCGAGCTCATAACCTGCGAGCTTCTGAGATTCGCGCACTGTTTTCCGTTGTCTCTCGACCCGAGGTTGTTTCCCTTGCCGGCGGTATGCCGAATTTGAAGGACCTTCCCCTTGAAAGCCTCGCTGAAACCGCAAAGAGCTTGATCTTGACCTCTGGTGCTCAGGCCCTGCAGTACGGTTCCGGTCAAGGCTGGGAACCTCTACGCGAGCAACTTGTGAGCGTGATGACCTATGACGGAATCATTGGCGCCGACCCGGATGATGTCGTGATCACTACCGGCTCACAGCAAGCCCTTGACCTCATGGCAGAGCTTTTCATCAACGCGGGCGATGTTGTTTTGGCTGAGTCTCCTTCGTATGTGGGAGCTCTTGGGTGTTTCCGTGCTCGCCAGGCCGATGTTGTTCACGTTGATTTGGATGAAGATGGCCTCATTCCCGAGGCCTTGGAAGAGACGATCCGTCGCCTAAAGTCTGCCGGTCGCGCCATTAAATTCCTCTACACAATTCCGAATTTCCAAAACCCTGCTGGCGTGACCTTGACTCTTGAAAGGCGTCAACGTATCGCAGAGATTTGTATGCGTGAGCATGTGCTGATCTTGGAAGACAATCCGTACGGTCTGCTTGGCTTCCATTCGGATCCCCTGCCCGCTATTCATTCTTTCTCCCCCGAGGGTGTTGTCTACCTGGGCTCGGTTTCTAAGATGTTTGCTCCAGGCATGCGTATTGGATGGGCGCTCGCACCCCACGCTATCCGCGCAAAGCTGATCTTGGCCTCGGAAGCAGCCATTTTGTCTCCGGGTATGTTCGGACAGATGTTCCTGTCCAGCTATCTGAACAATTACGACTGGTATGGCCAGGTCAAGGTCTACCGGGCGATGTACGCCGAGCGATGCAAGGCAATGTTGGATGCTCTTGATGAGTACATGCCTGAGTGTTCGTGGACCAAACCTGTCGGAGGTTTCTACACCTGGGTCACTTTGCCTGAGGGCTTGAATGCTCGCAGCATGCTTCCCCGCGCTGTGAAGGCGCAAGTTGCCTACGTTTCAGGTACTGCTTTCTACTATGACGGTCGGGGAGCCGATCATATGCGCTTGTCCTTCTGCTATCCGGAACCGGATCGCATTCGTGAGGGTGTCCGCCGCCTTGCTGGGGTCGTCAATGCCGAGAAGCAATTGGTCGACATGTTCGGCGTTGCGCCCGAAGAAGATGCTGAATTTTTAACTAACCGTCATGACGGTTCTGTTCATACCGAAGACTGACAAGGAGAAACCCTCATGTCCGCTCATTCTTTGAAGGTGCTTATTGTCGCCGGAGGTCTGACCCACGAACGCGATGTTTCCGTACGTTCGGGGCGACGTGTTGCGAATTCGCTGGTCAATCAGGGTTTTGCAGCCAAGGTTGTCGATTTCGATCAAAACCTTCCCTCTGCAATTTCGGATTTTCAGCCCGATGTTATTTGGCCGCTTGTGCATGGCTCCATCGGTGAAGATGGATCCCTGCAAACCCTGCTTGAAGGAACCGGAGTTCCTTACGTTGGTTCAACGCCTGCCCAGGCGATGCTCGCATCGAATAAACCCACTGCGAAGGCTTTGGTTGGCTCCGCAGGGCTTGATACCCCCGGGTGGATTGCCCTTCCCCAGCTTCTGTTCCGCCAGCTTGGCGCACAGAATGTCCTGAAGATGATTGAGGCCGGACTGAGCTTTCCTTTGGTTGTTAAGCCTTCCTCGGGTGGATCAGCCCTGGGGATGTCAAAGGCCTATGACGCCAGCGATCTTCGCTCAGCGATGGTTGATGCCTTCTCTTATGAGGAGCACGTCATGCTCGAGCGCTACGTTGCCGGACGTTATATCGCGGTTTCGGTCATCGATTTAGAAGATGGCCCCATTGCGCTACCTCCCGTCGAGGTAGCTACCGATGATGGGCACTACGACTACGAAGCTCGTTACACAACCGATGAGAGTGAATACTTCGTCCCCGCTCGTCTGAGCGACGACGAGATGACCGATGTTCAGTCTGCAGCTATTCAGATTCACGAGCTCTTGGGCCTGCGTGATCTTTCACGTATCGACTTCATCGCTGATGAAGACGGAAACTTCTGGTTTATCGATGCGAATGTTTCACCCGGTATGACTGATACCTCGCTATTCCCTCAGGCCGCCGAAGCGACGGGCTCTTTCGACGAGATCTGTGCATCGATTGTCCAGTATGTCGCACAGCGTGCATAGCTGCCTCCACCAGAAGATTTTTGCTCAATAGTTTCGGGCTACTAGTTTGGGGCTACACCACCATGGTGTAGCCCCAAACTTTATTCTCAAGCTCTTAAAGAATGCCCAGTTTCTTCAAGTCTTCTCTTACAGCATCGACGTTTTCCCAGGTCAGAGCACGTATATCAAGATACTCCGCAGCCTTGACGTACTCTGATCGATCGTCAATATAGAGAAGTTTGTCTGGCTCTCGTTGTGCCGAAGCAAGCGCTTCTCGATAGATCCCTCGATTCGGTTTTGTGATACCTACATGCGAGGAAAAGATCATCGGACCATTGATATACCTTTGAGCCCAAACGCTTTCCATCACCACCGATGCGTGCGTCGCGGGCATGTTCGTGAGCAACCCTAAGTGATACCCCGCACTTCTCAGGTCACTGAGAAGATGTGCCGCCGCTTCGTCGATAGCGTGCATACGCGAAGCATCCGCGGTCACAAGCTTATGGACTTGATCTTCTGATGGTTGGGGTAGACCGCAATCTCCTGCGACTGAATCCCAGAACTCTAGATCCGACATTCCTTCGTCATATGTGTCGCGATGTGCCCACACTGCTCTATCGACCAGCGACACGCATTCTGCAGAGTCATCAAGGCCAATAATCGACGCAAATTCTCGCGGGTCTGGACGTTGGCTAACTAAGACTCCTCCGACATCGAAGAAAATTAGTTCAGTATTGAGCTCGTCAGCCATGTATGTCAACCTCCTCCTCTATTCTCTCGCATGACTGTCTATTGAAACAAATTGACCAGTGTGAATCTCACGTTCAATACTGTTGTAATTCCTCCGCATTCACTTGGAGTACTCGCGCGGCTTGAACCTGGGCAGTTGACGTTCACTTTTGCTATTACATCGGGATTTGCTCCACCAGCTGTACCGACGTTTAGTTACGCGATTTCCATATCTTTATGCAATGCATGATTCCAGCAAGCTATCACTCATGCTGATATCAAACACTGTGGGCGATGTTTCACGTGAAACATCGCCCACTAGCTGGTGATTGCACTGGTCAGTTATCTAAAAGCGATAACGTCCAGCACAAGTGAATTCAAATTACTGCTCTATTGCCTGTTCGCATGCGGAAGGAGCAGATCAGCAAGACGTTGCAGATCATCCGAACCTGCAAACTCGATAATGATCTTTCCCTTTCTCTTTCCTTCAGAAACAGTTACGCGTGTATCCCAGGCATCTGCGAGGACCTGGCTCATGTGCTCACCAAGCGGCGATGCGACCTTAACCCGCTTCAACGAAGGCTTCGAAGGACGCTGCACCGATCCAAGACGAACCAGTTCTTCAGTGGTGCGAACCGACAGGCCCTCGGCAATGATCCTATTCGCAAGGATTTCCATCTCTTCCGCAGTAGCCAAGCCAAGGAGTGCTCGTGCGTGGCCTGCGGATAAGACCTGTGCGGAAATCTTCTTTTGTACAGAGGCCGGTAGCTTCAGCAGGCGAAGCGTATTTGCAATCTGCGGACGAGAGCGTGCAATCTTCTTAGACAGCTCCTCCTGTGTAGCGCCGAAATCTGCCATGAGCTGCTGATATGCAAAAGCCTCTTCCAAAGGATTCAGCTGTGCTCGATGGAGATTTTCAAGCAAAGCATCACGGAGTAGGTCTTCATCCTCAGTGTGTCGAACGATGGCGGGGATCGTATCCAAGCCTGCAAGTTCACTTGCGCGCAAACGTCGTTCACCCATAATCAGCTCGTAACGAGCCTCCGGCTTTTCCTCCAGGAAACCCTTAAGCGTCTCGGAAGGTTGCTCATCAAGGGGAATGCGTCGAACAACAATCGGCTGCAAGACACCGACTTCCCGGATCGAAGCAGCAAGTTCATTCAGGTCGTCTTCATCGAATACCTGCCGAGGTTGACGTGTATTCGGAACAATCTGTTCAAGGGGGATTTCCGCAAATGTCGCACCGGGCACCTGCATCAAATCCGATGTTTCACGTGAAACATCGCCGCTCTCATGCGTCGAAGTACTCTCCTTAGAGTCATGCATTTCGCTTTGTGCGACACTCGGGGATTGGGAAGGTTGAGAAGATCCTGTTGTCGGTGTGGCACCAGAGGTAGACGAAGACTTGTCATCTTCCCAAGCAATACTTGCTGCGGCGTGAACACGCGCCTTGGAGCGAGCAGTTGGCTTGGACTTAACCGACGCTGACTTAGTAGTTCGAGAACGCGGCTCAAGCAACTCACGAGCGGAACCACCACGCACCGTTCCCGACGACCTACGCTCACCGGGAAATAGAACATCGAGAGGTCGCTTGGCCACGTCTTCAGGCTTCTCAGTTTGGGCAGGGGGGATGAGTGCACCCAAACCTCGCCCTAAACCTGTACGTCGTTGGGACTTATGAGTCGATTTTGATTGCTCGGCCATGCACACTTACCAATCTCGCGAATACTGAATGTTGAGTCCATTGTTTCACGTGAAACAGCAAAATGTGTATCAAACAAGCAAAAACGCGTTTTCAGAGACGCGTTCTCCTGAGAAAAAGAATCAGGGCTTCAATCGCATATCGAAACGACAGAAACCCTGAAAAAGTGAATTGAGAGAAGAAAACGAATTACTCCTTCGCCAAGCGATGGCTCAGCTCGTATGCAGCCTTGCGATAGGCAAGTGAGCCGGCGCCATTCGGATCGTAGGTGATAACGCTCTGCCCATAGCTTGGCGCTTCAGAGACACGAACCGAACGAGGAATGACAGTCTGCAACGTTTGCTCAGGAAAGTGTGAACGTACCTCATTCTCAACTTCCTCGGATAAGCGCGTGCGCTTGTCGGCCATGGTGAGAAGCATAGTTGAAACATGTAGTTTTTGATTGAGGTCAGCACTAATGCGATCGATGGTCGACCACAGCTGGCTCAAGCCTTCAAGCGCGTAGTACTCAGTCTGAATAGGAATCAAAACCTCGTCAGCTGCAACCATCACGTTCAAGGTCACCAGACCAAGCGAAGGAGGACAATCAATGAAGATCAGATCAATTTGCTGATATGCCTGAACAAAGTACTCAACGGCATCGGCAAGACGAAACTCTCGACGCTCGAGATCAACAAGCTCAATTTCCGCGCCTGAAAGGTCAATAGTAGCCGGGCATACCCACAAGTTATCCATATCGGGGCAGGCTTGAAGAACTTCACCGATTGTCAATTGACCGGTAATAACCTCATAGGTCGAAGGCGTGCCAGGAGCATGAGCAACGCCGAGAGCACTCGAAGCGTTGCCTTGAGCGTCGGCATCGATAACAACAACCTTCAGACCAGCCAGCGCGAAAGAGGCCGCAAGATTAACAACCGAAGTCGTCTTACCAACGCCACCCTTTTGATTCGCTACCGCAACAACGCGTGTCGAAGCGGGTACGCCAAACTCAGCCGTCTCAAGGAACTCTCGATCCTGAAAATTCCGCGTAATTTGGTCCGAAAGTGGGGTATCCCCGGCCATAAAACACAAGCCTTTCTCACACGCCAATGACACAAGTGTAGGCAGTCATGCCCGCGGGAGAAAACCGAGGACACACCCGTGGAAAAGAAATGAGGTATTAAGAACGAAGTCTTTTCGCAACAACGACGTACGTTGAATCGTCTTCCATTACCGAGGGGACCTCATGGATCTGAGCACTCAGGTGATGATGCTTCAACTCAGCTGCAGCAGCTTCGACTTCTTCACCCGCACGGCGCCCCTTAAGCGCGACAAGAGAGCCACCGGGAGCAATGAGCTTTGAGGTCATACGCACAAGCTTCGTCATATTCGCCAATGCACGCGAAGTCACCACATCAGCCTTGCCCTTACCGCGCAGTTCCTCGGCGCGAGCCTGATGAATGCTGACATTGTCCAAACCAAGAGTATCCACAACATCAGCAAGCCATTCGCAACGTCGCGCCATGGGCTCAGCAAGATGGACATCAACATCTGGGCGGCAAATCGCAATGACGATCCCGGGGAAGCCTGCCCCAGAACCGACATCCAAAATCTGTCCCTTCTTGGGGAGAAAATCCAAGACGGCGGCAGAGTTGACCAGGTGCCTCGACCACAGTCGGGGGAGCTCACGCGGACCAATCAGCCCGCGGAGCTCACCTTCCTCAACAAGCATGTTCGCAAACTCGGCAATGTCTGGGTAGGCCAAACCGAACAGCTCTCGAACCTCAGGTCCGGGAACCTCAAGTTCAAGGTCACTTTCGGCCTCGCGAGGGGAATTACCGAGCGCGTCCACTCAGGCCTCCTCGGCCTCGTCGGCGGACTCAGTATCGGCGTCAACATCCTCCGCAGGAAGAATGACAACGCGACGACGGGGCTCAACACCCTCGGACTCACTGCGAAGGCCCTCGGAAGCAACAACGTCGTTGCAGACCTTGCGCTCGAAGGGGTTCATAGGCTCAAGCTTCTGAGGCTCACCGGTCGCACGAAGTCGCGCAATTGCCTCGTGAGTCAGGTCCTGAAGATAAGCCTTACGATCGGCACGGAAGCCCGCAATATCGAGCATCAGGCGTGAACGCTCGCCGGTCTCAGTCTGAACA
>CALIEP010000392.1 GCA_938022345.1 uncultured Actinomyces sp. | reverse complement strand
TGCGACCGCAGTGGCGTTCAGATCACGAGCGGCATCATCGGCAACGACCAACGCGCGGTCGAATCCGCGCGAAAGAGCAGCCTTTTTTGCCATCGAGGAGGACACCTGTGCGTCTCCTACGGAAATGCCAACGAGCTCTTCGCCCTTAGCATCTGCAACAGTGCGTGCCACCTGAATGGCAACAGGGTCGTATTCACTCACCGCAGCCTTCGCGCGCGACCAGTCAACGACACCATCAGAACCCACGGTTGTATCCTGCGGGTTCGCAGCGTACTTATACGCGACAACGATACTCATCGTGTCCTTCTCTCTTGAGTGTTGTTTTCGGATAGATACAGGGAAGACTCCCCAAGTTTTCTCAGCTCCCGAAAAGCGTACGCATTAACCCGCGAGGTGCGAGTAATATGGCGCTTACCAGCAGCTATGAAAGAAAGGTGCAAGTCGTGCCGAATCCTCGACAAGACGCGCCCAAAGTTGGTCGACCGCGCGATGAAGTGGTCGAAGCCAAGATCATCGAAAGCGCCCTGACACTCTACGGAGAGGTCGGCTGGGCCGCTTTCAACCTGACCAAGGTCGCCAGCGCTGCCGGAGTGGGCAAATCCAGCATTTACACACGCTGGGAAACCCGCGATGCCCTCCTGAAGGACGCCTTCGCGCGATTGGTTCGTTGCCCTGGCCCACGCGGGAATAGCGCGCGGGAAGTTTTGATGAACGAGGCCGAGTTCCGCCTTCGCGAGTACCTTGGCCCGAATCGTCGGGCAGTTCGTCGCCTGTTCGTCGAGGCCGGTGAAACAAACGATCCGACGATCGCGCTGATTCACAACCAGATTTTCATTACGCCCCTGGGTGCGATTCGCACGCGCTTGTGGGAGTTCAAGAGCGCGGGGCAGTTTAAGGACACCCTGTCGGTTACCCGCCTGCTTGACGCGGTTGAAGGCTCGGTTCTGATGCGTACCTTCTGCCTGCCCGATGACTACATCGACTGCTTCATGCTGAAGGTTCCGCGTTACCTTGAAGCTTTGATTGACGATCAGCTTCATGGCAGTCTCAATTCGTCATTACGCGCAGTATCCTGAGCCAATTCACGCGGGCAAAGAACGCGTGCCCAGTGCCTGAGTTGCGATTTTTCTGCTGCCAAAGTGGTGGCTGGACCGTGCCCGGGAAGTACGCGAAGATCCTGAGTAACCTCTGCGAGCTTCGCGCAGGAAAAGGCCATAAGTGCCTGGTCTCCCCCCGGGAAATCAGTCCGCCCAATGGTTCCAGCAAATAGCATGTCACCGCTGAACAGGATCGAGTTGGCACGATCAATCAGGCAGATATGTCCCTGAGTGTGTCCCGGGGTATCAATCACCTCAAGGCGGTCGCTCCCCCACTCAATGACATCGCTTTCCTTCAAAGACCGATCAACATGATCCACGACATAGTCGATGCCTTCGGCATCGAATCCAGACAGGTGTAAGTCTCGTGTTCCAACGACATCTGCAGCTCCACAGGCAACCCAGCACCCGTGTTGAGCGACAAGCTCATTGACTGCCCCGATGTGGTCGCAATGACAGTGGGTGAGCACGATACCGATGACGTCCAGGTCCTGCGTCCATCGCTGAAGGAAACTCGCCTGGTCGCCCGGGTCGATAATAATCGTCCCGCCTTCATTCGTTAGCGCGTAACAATTCGTGCGGTACGCGCTCACAACCACTGAATCAATGCGATACATCGTTTAGCGCCCCTTGAAGTCCGCTGATCCTGTAACGTCCAAGCTCAGGCCCTTGGTTTCGGGGGCCCAAACGAAGGAAACACCAAATCCAAGAGCTGAAATGAGGGCACCGGCAAGCATGGTCGCAGAGATCCCGTAATCGGCGATAAATGCCGGAAGGACGAACATTGAGTAGACGGTGCCAATTCGGCTCAGAGCCATAGCAACGCCCATTGCCGAGGCGCGAATGGAGGTTGGGAAGAGCTCGTTGGGATAGAGCCACTCGAGATTGCCCGGACCGCCAGCAAGAAGTGCGTAGGCGATGAAGCAGACGGAAATTAGAACGATTCCCCCCTGCGGGAAGAAACCAATCAGGCCAAGTGCAATCGTCATGCCGAAGAAACACCAGATGATGAGCGGGCGACGCCCCACGCGTTCAGCCAAGTACATTGCGGGGAATGTACCGATCATGAAGAAGGTGCCGATAACAAGTTCGCCGATCAGCGAATTGCGTCCCTCTCCCAGGCCAATGGAACCAACGATTGTCGGGCCATAGGTGTAGAGAGCAAACATCGGAATTGCCTGGCAGAGCCAAATCACACCAACGAAGATCACGCGACGCAGATAAACACCGCTGAAGATCTTCTTAAACTCCGTTTTTTCAGCAATCTCTTGCGCAGGAAGGCGGACATTTTCACCGAAGAGTTTCATGACAACGCGATCGGCCTCTTCTTGACGGCCCTTCGATGCCAACCACCTAGGAGATTCGGGGATATCCCAACGTCCGATAAGAATCAGCACTGCCGGAATCGCAGACGATGCCAGCATCCAGCGCCAGCCGTGGGGAGTCTCGTAAAGAGCATAGCCCACAAGAGCCGCAACATTGGCGCCAAGGTACCATGCCGCAGCTATCATGCCCATCGACATTGCACGATGTTTGCGGGGTGAAAACTCCGCGATCATCGATGTGGCAATCGGATAATCGGCGCCGATTGCCACACCGATGAGGAAGCGCAGAGCCACTAATTGCAGAGGAGACGTAACGACGGCACACAGTGCCGACAAAACGACAATGACAATCAGGTCGAGAATGAACATCTTGTGACGACCAATGAGGTCGGTCAGCCATCCTCCGACTGCGGCTCCCAAGAAAAGACCGACCAATGCGGCGATTCCCAGCAAGCCCGACATGGAATTACTGATCTCGATATCGGTACCCAGACGTGAAAGCGCCACGCCGATAATTCCTAGAACATAGCCTTCAAGGAATGGACCGCCACTGGAAAATGCGATGATGCGCCAAAGCACACCCGACATATCCAGATCTTCGAGATCTGTTACTTCCTTTTTCACTGCGTGTATCTCCTCTAACAACTCGATAGCAGAACTGCAGATCATCGTGTGATCACGCAGCTATGCTTTCAAGGTTACTTCAGCGGTATTCGATAATACCCAAGTTCAGGTGCGGCTTCGCACCGGTGACATCGGCGTCTTCGTCTACCAGCTGGAAACGGAGCTCGCCTTCTCCGACCTTCCACAGCTTCGTCTTCAGAGTGCTACCAGGCAGAACCGGCGAAGTAATGCGGGTCTTGAAACGGGTGATCCGTTCGGGTTCTCCGGGAACAAAAGCGTTGATTGCATGACGCATAACAACACCCGCGTAAGAGATCGCGTGAAGAATGGGACGAGGCTCACCGTTCTCAGCTGCATAATCCCAGTCGATGTGCTGCGGGTGGTAGTCGCCCGACAGACGGTAGATCAAGGCCTGGTTCTCAGGAATACGCTCAACAACCTCGACGTCAGCCTCACGCTCTGGCATCTCAACGATGTCCTTGGGAGGCTTGGGTCCACCCCAACCGCCGTCGTAAATCAGGCAGTCCCAAGATTCGTTCGTGAAAAGCAGGTTGCCGTCCGAATCGTAGGTGTCACCAATATGCTGAGCGAGCAGGCCACGACCCTCACCACGGTCATAGAGGCCTTCAAGGCGAACCATGGTCTCCAAGTGATCGCTCATCTTGGTGATCGGCTGGTGGAAACGAATATCGAAGCCCCAGTGCAGGGAGCCTGCATAGTTGTAGCCGTAGTCGATGGTACGAGTCACCTCGGAATCCACGATGAGCATCGCACCAAACATGGGCAGAACCTTGAGCTGAGGATTACGTTCATCGTGCTCGTTGAGGTATTCGAGGCCATCCTTGCCATCGATACCCGCACCGCAGCCAAGAGCAAAAAGCTCAAGATCACGGAAAGTGTAGTCACGGACGAAAGGACCGAAGGTCTGTCCGACCATATCCGTATTGATTGCCATGCCTGTTCCTTTCACAGGGTTTTGAGTAATTCTTTATTGACTTTGCCGTATTCACCGCGAGGCAGCTCATCAATGATTCGTACCTCGTTGGGAACTTTGAAGGAGGACAGTCGTTGGCGGCAAAACTCCAACACACTGTCAGGGCTCAGCTCCTTACCCGGGTGGAGGGTGAGGAAGGCATGAATATCTTGCCCGCGAATGGGGTGGCGTACTCCAACGACCGCCGAATCGCTCACTTCCGGGATTTGGCGAAGAAGGGTTTCAATTTCACCCGAGGTCACCGACTCACCGTTGCGCTTGATGAGGTCGTGCCGCCGATCGGCGAAGAAAAG
>CALIEP010000391.1 GCA_938022345.1 uncultured Actinomyces sp. | reverse complement strand
AAGCCGCAGCGTCTGGGGCTCCAGGCGTGGCCGGATGTTCCCAGAGGCACCGATATTAAGCACGGAACCTTGGAGTATTTGGGGTGGCCTCATGCAAACCAGGCGGACATTGCTCAGGGCTGGAAGCGGATCTTTTCAACCGTTCGTAACTACAAGGATCTTGAACCAGCACTTTTGGGTCGGGTGGAAGAACTCATTGATTTTGTGACGCAGCCGGGTTTGGAATAACTCGGTGGAAAGTGTTGATGAGGGGACGAAAAAGGTAATCCCGCGGTAAACTGGCACTCAGATAGTGTGAGTGCCAAATGAGGGAGGATGAATGAACGACCGTCGTCTGGACGTTCTGCGTGCCATCGTGTCCCAGTATGTCCACACACGCGAACCCGTCGGATCTAAAGCGATCGCGCAATCTCAAGACCTTGGGGTATCTTCGGCGACTATTCGTAACGATATGGCCGTCCTTGAAGAAGCTGGGTTGATCTACCAACCTCATACCAGTGCGGGACGTGTTCCGACTGATAAAGGCTATCGCGCCTTCGTTGATCAGCTGTCCACTCTCAAGCCGATGAGTCCGGCAGAACGTCAAGCTGTCGAAAAATTCTTGGCACACGCGCAGGACTTAGACGATGTCGTCATGAATACCGTGCGTTTGCTTGCTCAAGTGACGCATCAGGTGGCGCTCATTGAATACCCCGTTCATGCGCGCTCGACGCTCAGTCGAATTGAATGCGTTGACCTGTCGGATCAACGCTTGCTGGTTGTTGTCATTACCCAGCAGGGCAAGGTCTTTGAACGCTTGCGTGAGATGCCTCAGGACGTCACTCAAGATGATCTCTTGGCTGTTCGCGCGGTTCTTAATGCTGCCTATCAGGGGATGAGTGCTGCTCAGGTGCGTGCACATTGCGAGGCGCTCTCTCAGACACTTCCCCCGACGCTGCTTGCATTTGCAACAGAGATGAGTGACACCGTCGCGACCTTGCTTCAGGGAGAGCCCTCCTCGCGCATCGCAATGGCAGGAATGTCGAATCTTGCGCGCAGCGGTGTTGATTTCCACGATATTGCACCGGTCTTGGATGCTTTGGAAGAGCAGGTTGTCCTTCTTCGTCTTTTTGCTGAGATGGATGAAGGTAACGGCGATGTTCATGTCTCCATTGGCTCTGAAAACGGTCACGATGCATTCGTTGAAACCTCTCTTGTCTCCGGAACCTATGCTTCCGGAGAAAACTCGGCGCACCTCGGGGTTCTTGGCCCCACGCGCATGGACTACGCCTCGACAATGTCCACGGTCCGCGCCGTGGCCGCCTACCTCTCTAAATTCCTGAATTCCACACACTGAACGGGTTACAAAAGGACATTTGTGAACGACGATTACTACGCAATCCTTGGAGTCTCTCGCGACGCTGACCAGAGCGAGATTAAGAAGGCCTATCGCAAGAAGGCCCGCGAAACTCACCCCGATTATGGCGGGGATGAGGAAGCTTTCAAGGCCGTGTCGATTGCCTATGAAACCCTCTCCGACCCAGAAAAACGTCGTATGTACGACATCGGTGGCCCCGATGCTTCGCGTGGTGGTGGTTACGGTGGCGAATCCTTCGATTTTGGCGA
Source organism: uncultured Actinomyces sp. (assembly GCA_938022345.1). Lineage (GTDB taxonomy): Bacteria > Actinomycetota > Actinomycetes > Actinomycetales > Actinomycetaceae > Pauljensenia. The sequence goes on along the minus strand of CALIEP010000391.1, from coordinate 5,522 downwards.
CATTCTGACGACGATGTTCGGCGGCGCCTTTGGCGGTGGCTTTGGTGGAAACCAAGGCCCGGCGTCGCGAACTCGCCAGGGTCGCGACCAGCTGACTCAGGTTGCAATCACTTTGAAGGACGCGGTTTTTGGTGCTCATCAGCAGGTTTCGCTCAATACCTATGTGACCTGCGAAGTCTGCCATGGAGCCATGTGCGAACCGGGAACCGAAGCAGTGACCTGTACGACCTGTAAGGGACAGGGATACTCGATTCAGCAGCAGCGCACCATGCTGGGAACCATGCAAACTCAGGTTCCCTGCCCAAGCTGTCAGGGCTATGGGACTGTCATTGAACACCCCTGTCACGAGTGCTCCGGTCAGGGACGCGTTCGTGCGCATCGCACCTTGACCATTGATATCCCCGCCGGCGCGGGTGATGGAATGCGCCTGCGTCTTGCCGGACAGGGCGAGGCCGGTCCCGGCGGTGGTCCCAATGGCGATCTCTACGTCGACATTGTCGAGAAGCGCGATCCTACTTTTTCGCGTCAGGGGGACGACCTGTACATGACGGTGACCGTTCCCATGACCGCAGCTGCTTTGGGAAGCACGTTTGAGCTGGAGACCTTGGACGGAGCCCAGTCCGTGACCATTCAGCCCGGTACGCAGCCCGGCGATGAAGTTCGCTTGGATGGACTGGGTGTTGGCCATCTCCAACGCCCCGGTCGCGGAGACCTTCACGTCGCAATTAACGTCGAAATCCCGCGCAAACTTGATGACCGCTCACGCGAGCTCCTCGAAGAGCTCTCCCAGGTTCGCGGAGAAGAAAGCGTCCGCCCTGAAAAGCGCGGATCCTCCTTCTTCGACAAGCTTCGCGAAACCTTCGGCGCTTAGTAAGGACATCACCTGTATGACGCTTCCGGTTTTCATCGCTCCCGACGCAGACATATTGCGTGCCTGCGCGTGCGGAGATTCCTACGTTTTAGACGGGGATGAAGGCTTTCACGCCGCAACCGTTCGACGGATCGATGTCGGAGCCATGCTTGATGTCGTTGATGGGACGGGGCTTCGTGCCCGCTGCACGGTTATTGACCGCGCAAAAAAGGCCCTGACGCTGCGCATTGACCACCTTGAACGTGAGGATCAGCCCTCGGTTGAACTAATGCTGATCCAAGCCCTCTCAACGGGCGGACGCGATGAAATGGCCATCGAGATGGCAACGGAAGTTGGCGTTGATGCAGTAATGCCGTGGCAGGCAAATCGCAGTGAGGTCCGCTGGAAGGGCGAAAAAGCCGCGAAGGGCATACGAAAGTGGGAATCCACCTTACGATCAGCGACGAAACAATCGCGGCGCGCATTTATCCCATGCCTTGAAGAAGCCCGTTCATCCGCTGCCTTAGCGCAGTGGATTGCGCAGGCCACTCAAGATGGCGCTTGGGTTCTGGTCTGTCACGAGAGCGCCGATCACCGCCTGAGTGAGCTCCTTACCCAGCTGCGCGGGCTTAGCTCCCACGCCTCGTCGGCCTCGGCCGCCCAGGCCCAGCCTTCTTGTCCTCCCAAGATTGCCGTCATCGTTGGCCCTGAAGGTGGTGTTGACCCCGATGAGCTTTCTCTTTTCGAGGCCGCGGGAGCGAAAATCTGCCTGCTGGGAAATACCGTCCTTCGCGCTTCAAGCGCCGGACCCGTTGCGCTTTCACTGATCAGCGACGCTATTGGGAGATGGTGACATGGACGCCAAACGAATCGATATTCCCCGTGGCGTGGATCCCGTCGTACTTTTTGGAACGTCAGACCGTGTTTTGCGAGCTCTTTAAAATGGCTTCCCCCAGGTTCGCTTCACCTTACTTGGCCGCACATTGTCCATGATTGGGCCCGAAGGAATTGTGGATATGGCCGCTCAGCTGGTCGAAGAGCTGATTGAACTTGCTCGAGATGGGCATTCTCTTGACGCTGACGGCGTTGAACAGGCAATTGCTCTGCTCATGACGGCGAGCTCCACGGATGAACGCCCCCAAGAAATTCTGCGCTCGCGGGGACGGTCCATCCGACCGCAATCTGCCGGGCAAAAAGCGTATGTCGAGGCGATTGAGCGTTCGACCGTCGTCTTTGGGTTGGGACCTGCCGGCACTGGAAAGACCTACCTTGCGATGGCCCAAGCTGTATCCTCCCTGCTCTCCGGACAGGTGCGCCGAATCGTCTTGACCCGCCCTGCGGTTGAAGCGGGAGAAAATCTTGGTTTCCTTCCGGGCACGCTCACGGACAAGATCGATCCCTATCTGCGTCCGCTATATGACGCGCTGGGAGACATGATGGATCCGGATGCGCTGCCAAAACTTATGGCCTCTGGTGCAGTTGAGGTCGCGCCCTTGGCATATATGCGCGGACGAACGCTCAATGATTCATTCATCATCTTGGACGAGGCTCAGAACACGACGCTCGCGCAGATGAAGATGTTCCTGACCCGTTTAGGCTTTAACTCAAAGGTTGTTGTTACCGGTGATGCCTCACAGATTGACCTAGCGGGGGAGCGCTCCAGTGGTCTTCTCGTCATTGAAGATATTCTCAGTGGCATCGATGACATAGAATTTTGTCATCTGACAAGCGCCGATGTTGTGCGTCATCGCCTTGTCGGCCAGATTATTGACGCATACGAACGTTGGGACGAATCCATGGCCAGCCTCAAAGCACGCCGTGACCGTTCCCTGCACACCCGTACCCGACACAATGGACGCTGAGTCATGACTGAAGTTCTTAACGAAACCGACTACCAGATCGACTGTGAAGAGTTCGTGCGCTTGGCCGACTTCGTGCTCAGCGCCATGCATGTCTCCACAGAGGTCGAGCTCAATATCATTTTCATCGACCCCGAACCCATGGAAGAACTCCATGTTCGCTGGCTGGATCTAGAAGGTCCGACCGATGTCATGAGTTTCCCCATGGACGAGCTCCGTCCGGGTACTGCGGATCACCCGACGGAATCGGGAACGCTGGGCGATATTTGCATCTGTCCGCAGGTTGCGGAGCAGCAAGCTCGCCAGGCCGGACATTCCTCGGTTGAAGAAATGCTCTTCTTGGCGACTCACGGCATGCTTCACCTTCTGGGTTATGACCATGCAGAACCCGCTGAAAAAGAAGAAATGTTCACCCTGCAACGCCAGCTCCTCTTGAGCTTCCTCGCACAGCGATGATCGAAGCTGCTATCCCCGTCGCGGGGATGAGTATCCTTGCCGCAATTGCTCTTCTGGGCGCAATGATTCTTGCGGCAAGTGAGTTTTCGATCGCTAAGCTCACGCACGCGGCGGTCGAGGACCTGATCGAGGACGAAAAGAAGAATGCCCGAGCCCTGTTCAAGCTGGTTGATCAGCGTCGCTTAGTTATTTTTGTCCTTCGAGGCGTCCGCACCTTCCTGCAGGTTGTCTTTGCCGTTTCAATGGCGACCATTGCTCTGCATTTTTCACACTACTGGTGGCTGGGAGGGCTGGTTGCAATCGTCATTGTGACGATTGTGCAATTCTTTGCTAACAGCATCATTGCTACGCGCTGGGCACAGCGCAATCCCACCGGTATCGCGCTCTTCTTCACGCCCCTGATGAGCCGTTTGGTCGCAATTGCACATTTCTTCTCGCCTGCTGCTCAGAAGGTCAAGGCCTATCTTCCACAGTCTGAGCGAACTGAAGCTGAGATGCGTGCAGACATGGCAGATGAACTGCGTGAAATGGTTGATCGCGTTGGTGAAACCGAAGGCCTTGAAGAAGAAGACCGAGAGATGTTGCGCTCGGTTTTCGAATTGGGGCATACCTTGGTTCGTGAGGTGATGGTCCCGCGGACCGAAATGCTGACGATCGCATTCGATGTTCCGGCCCGAAAGGCATTACGCCTCTTTGTGCGTTCCGGTTTCTCGCGGCTACCTGTTATCGGAGAGGACACCGACGATGTTAGCGGAATTTTGTTCTTTAAGGATGTCGTTCAGCGTCTTGAAAACCATGATGGGGAACATGAACTTCGCGCCGATCAGATGATGCGTCCCGCCGAGTTCACCATCGAAATGAAGCCGGTCGATGACCTGCTGCGCCAGATGCAATCCGAACACTTCCACCTGGCCATGGTCGTTGATGAATACGGTGGGATCTCGGGCCTCGTCACCCTCGAAGACATCATCGAAGAAGTCGTTGGTGAACTCACCGACGAACATGACCGCAACACTATCGAGCCCGAAGAAATTTCCCCGGGTGTATGGCGTGTTCCTTCGCGTTTCTCCATTAGCGAGCTCGGAGAGCTGTGGGGACTAGAACTTGAAGACGAAGACGTTGATTCCGTTGGCGGTCTGCTGGCCAAAGCGATTGGCCGTGTTCCGCTTCCGGGGGCAACTGGCGATATGCTCGGTGTGCACATGGTTGCCGAAGAAGCCCGAGGCCGCCGTCGCCAAGTCGGTACGATTGTCTGTTCCTATGTCCCTGAAACCTCGACCGAAGACTCTGAAGATCACCAGGAGTGAGAACGATGCATTTCCCCAGCGATGATGAATTGATGGCCGGTCCGAACGCCTTTGAAGGTGTGGATATCGATGCTCTTGAACTTCCTGATGAGGAATCACTGGATGACGCAGACATTGATGCTGAGCTCGACGAGGCCGACGATGAGCGCGTCCACGACGTTGAGGATTCTGTCCATTCCTTGCGTCAACTCCGCGCAGAAACAAATGCGGGTGCAGATATCATCGTTCCCGATTTCCCTGAGGACTTTCGTGCGGGCTTTATTTCTATTGTTGGTCGCCCCAATGTCGGAAAGTCGACGCTGACCAACGCTCTTGTTGGCCATAAGGTCGCCATCACCTCGGGTCGCCCCGAAACGACACGCCACAATATCCGCGGGATCGTCCACGGCGAAAACTACCAGCTGGTATTGGTTGATACACCCGGATACCACCGTCCGCGCACTCTGCTGGGTAAGCGCCTCAATGACATGGTTCGCGAGGCCTTGGCCGAAGTTGATTGCGTGGTCTTCTGCATGCCTGCGGATCAGCGCATCGGACCGGGAGACCAGTTCATTGCTCGCGAGCTGCGCTCTGTGCGACGCCCCGTGATTGCGGTGGCGACAAAGTGCGATAGCGTGCCGCGCGAACGCGTGCTTGAACACCTTCTGGCAATCGAAAAGCTGGGGGAGTGGAGTGCGATTGTTCCCGTCTCTTCCTTCAAGCACGAAGGCATTGATCGCCTGCGTGAAGTTTTAGCGGAAAAGGTTACCCTGTCCCCGCCCCTGTACCCCCAGGATGACATCTCCGATGAGTCTCGCGAAACGATGATCGCAGAATTCATTCGCGAGGCCGCGTTGGAGGGAGTCCGTGATGAGCTTCCGCACTCGCTTGCCGTGAAGGTTGAAGAGATTATTGAACGCCCCAAGCGCGAGGGTGATGATCGTCCGCCTCTGCTGGATATCCATGTCAATGTCTATGTCGAACGCGATTCCCAAAAGGCCATCATTATTGGCAAGAAAGGTTTGCGTTTGAAGGAGATCGTAACCCGGGCCCGAGCGCATATCGAATAAT
>CALIEP010000390.1 GCA_938022345.1 uncultured Actinomyces sp. | reverse complement strand
TACCGGATCGGCGATGAGGACCGTACTGCTGTGGGCACAACGAGCGTGACAGCTCTGGGATCCATCAGGTCCAATGCCGTCAACTACCTCTCTGACATCCCCTTCTCATCGACGTGGAACTCCAACGGCTGGGGACCTGTCGAGCGTGATAGCGAGGTCGGCGAAGATCAAGCAGGAGACGGTGATCCGATCTTGATGAATGATCAGCCCTATGCCAAGGGCCTGGGCGCACACGCTCCCAGTGACCTCGGTTTCGAACTGGACGGAAAGTGCACAACCTTCAAGGCAACCGTTGGCGTGCAGGACGGACAGTGGAGTGGCTCAGTGACCTTCCACGTCATCGGTAGCACTGACGGTTCCTCCTGGTCCGATGTCGTTCCAGAAACTTCGGTTATCAGGGGAGGAAGCGAACCGAGGGATATCTCGGGCAATGTTCGAGGGATGAAGTACATCCGCTTGATCGTTGGAGACGGCGGCAATGGCAACGGTAACGACCACGCGAACTGGGGTAATGCCCGCGTGCTGTGTGGAAACGCTACCGAGGGTGGCGACACTCCCGCCCCTGAGCCCACTCCGACTCTGACGCTCAAGGACTACACGGGAGCCCTCCAGTTGGTCAGCGCACCGGCTGCCTACGAAGAGAATCCGGCCTCGAACATGTTCGACAAAGACCTGACGACCTTCTACGACAAGGATTGGGTCAACCTCACCGATCACCCCAGCACGATTGATCTCGCCCTCTTCGAAGGAAGCGATCCCACTGGTGCGCAGCCGGTGAGCATCGGCGGTCTGTCGATCGCAGGACGCGCGGGGCAAGCGAATGGCCGGCCCAAGGCCTACGAGGTCTATGTTGGCCAAGACGCAGCGAACATCAATCAGAAGGTCGCCGAAGGCACTTTGAGGAACACTGCTCTTTCTCAGCGTATTACCTTCGACGAGGCGGTGAACGCGAAGTATGTGCGCATCCGAGTCCTGAGCAATTACAAGACCAAGGCCGACCAACCCGATGGCCTGCTTGCAATCGCCGAGCTGGGCGTTCTTGTTCCCGACGGAACGACGCGCGCAGCTGTTTCAGGAAGTGACCGCAGCGCTGGTACGCGAAGCGCACGCCGTGCTCGCTCCTTAGATGATGAGCAAGCGCTGACGGTGAATACGAATGCTGAAGGACTGGTAGGACAGAACTATCTGGATGTCCAGACGGTGAACGATACCGATCCTGCTGCAAACCCAGAGACCGTCATCGACCGAACCTGGGCCGAAAACTGGATGGCTGCGGATCAGAAGCACCGGACCAATAGTGATCCCAGTTCCTTCCAACGCGTTCCTGTGACTTTCACGGTCGCGAAGGATGGAACGAAGGTGCGCTTCACCATCTCCGCTGATGAGGGCGATGCGCCGGTCTTGTTCGACAATCTCCGCATGGTGAAGATCGAGCGTCCTGCGACCAACGATCTTCTTGGCGTGGATTGCATGGCTGATCCGACTCCGGAGGCGTGCACAACAATGCGAGCAAATGCACGGGTTGGCTTGAGCACTGCCCTCAGCGTCTCACTGCCGGCGCCGACTCCGGACCCAACGACGGACCCAAGCGCTCAGCCGACGACGGATCCAAGTACTCAGCCAACAACGGATCCCACCACCCAGCCAAGTGGGGATCCAAGTCCCCAGCCCAGCTCCGATCCTTCTCAAAGCGGCGCGCAGCAGGCAAGCCCCGCTGCTCAAGAGCAATCGGTCCCGACCTCAACAAAGGATGGAAAGAAGAAGAGCACTCACAAGGACAAGAAGGCGTCTCTTGCTCGCACGGGTGGTGAAACAAGCACCATCCTGATCAGTGCCGCCCTTCTGACAGCTGCGGGCTACGCGCTGCGCAGACGGCGTATGGGTTGAGGTGAGCATCCCGTTGGGGAGCTGAGCTGAGGGGCAGCTCCCCACCACACATAAGGCGGGGGTGCCGGTGAATAACCGGCACCCCCGCCTTATAGTTATG
>CALIEP010000389.1 GCA_938022345.1 uncultured Actinomyces sp. | reverse complement strand
TCTTGACCATCGGCTGGGACACACCCAAAACGGCTGCAATGTCCCGCTGAGAGAGGCCGTAGATACGGGAAGCGACTACTACCCGCCGCTCCCGTTCAGACAACGCCGATAGTTCTTGGCGCACGACAAAGCTGGTCGACCACGAGTTGGTGACATCGTCTGGCGTGGTAGAGGTGTAGATGCCGTCGCGGTACCCGGATGCGGTGCATAGGCCCACCTGGCCGGACTCGATGTCCTCATCACTGGGGTCACTGTCATCGACCGAGAGGAAACCGGTGTGGGTGCGCCAGCGCCGCGACGTGCTACGCTCCGAGGCATTGAGCTCTTCGAGAATCTCACTCAAGGACCGCCGCTCAACCGTGCCGGGATCCTCGGCCTGCGCCCGGCGGTTCTGGTAGTCGCCCTCGATCCAGTCCTCAGCCTCGGCCGGACTGATACGGAAGCTGGTATCACGGGTTGCTCGCCGCGCGTCAGCAGTGACCGTGACCTCGAACGCGAGCTTGACGGTGATGTAGTTGTGTGGGGTGGAGGCGTTGCCTGTCATGTTTGGCTCCTGTCGCTTGCTGCGACGGAGGCCCGGCCCCACCTGGACGTTGGTGGAGTGCGAAGATCAACCCGGGGACGAAAACAGGGCAGGCCAACCACCCAGGCATGCGTGCCTGAGCGACTGACCTGCCCTGGACGTCCAGAAGGGCGGATCTCCGCGCGATTTGTATGGATGTATGGATGTTGGCAGCTGTCCCACTAGTTGTTGAAAGCCCCGATAGGAGGCGAAGGGGGCTGCCCGGCCGGTACCAGGCCAGACACCCCCAACCGGTTACTTCTTGCCGCCCTTGGGCTTGGGAGCCCGCTGGGACAGAGCAGAAGCAGCGGCGGTCTTAGCTACCTTGGAATACCGCTGGTCACGCATGACCTTCGATGCGGCAGAAGCAGCAGCCTTGCTGGTTCGACGTTGACTCGTCATCTCGGTTCACCTCCTCCCAGTCAGCTCGATTCGTCCTTTTTGCCGAGTTTTTCTCCCGGTCCGCCTACACCGGCTGGTAACATGGGCCACAGTGGTCGATGCGCCCACGCCGGTGGATGGCTTATTTTCAACACTAAGAAAGCCCCCTGTTTTGACAGGAGGCGACAGGAGGCGACAGGAGGCAAGATGGCTCGCCTTCCTCAGCCAGAGTTTGCTCTAGGTCTGCTATTGCGGACTATCCGGCCGTCCTTATCTTTCGACGTCAAAGGCGACCGTGGATTCGTTCTTGACTTCTTTGACCGGGCTTGCGATGAAAAGCTCCTCCCAGGTCGGCTACCTGAAAGCGAGTGCAGTAAGAACACCATCCGTGCTGGATGGCTGAGAGGTATCGACCGACGAGACCTCAACAAGATCTGGAATGGAAAACGGCCTCTACCGGAGGACACCGCAAGACGCATCTTGCCCGCCATCAGTGAGCAGAGAATCATCGCACTGTGGCGCGACGCCTCAACCGGCGATGCAATCAGGGATCTTGCACTCAAGCTTCGTAAGGACGGCCTAGAGATCAACAAACCGATTGATGTTCCGAAGGCCGTGTATGTGCTCATCAAAGAAGTCGTCAGATCAAACGCTGAGGGAAATGACCTCCTGCGGGACCAAGGCGGCGACAAGAAAATCGTCACCCCCGGCGTACAGACCTACCCGTTATCTACCGGCCGTATTTCCGGAAATTCGCTCCAGATCGGGACCTCGAGCATCGCAATTTCTCCAGCTTCGCCCGTCCCTGAGGAGTTAGCGCCTGAAGAGGTCTACGTGCAACGCGCGCTTGAAGCGATCGCCGAAAAACTTGGGAAGGAGCCCGTCTCCTTCGAGCAGCTAAAGAGTATTCCGGGCAAATACGTGAAGTTTTTGGTCCGTCAGCGCGCCCATTACTGGTCCGCTGTCGGACGTCACCGTAACCTGCAGGAAATTCGCCCAGATGATGGGGATGAACAGTTTGAACGGATCAAGGACGATCTTGACGACTTCCTCGAAACCACGTGGATGTCCGATGCTTTCCCTGACGGCTACGAGCGGATGCTGAAGACGCTTGGGCAGGCTAGCCATTACCAGGTAGGGGGGTCTGTTCTAACGAGCATCCCTGACCTGTTTGCTGCGAGCCACAAGCAAGGTATGACGCACATGCTGGTCAACGAGGACCGAATCGAGTGGTCATCATGAGCAGCACTATCTTCAACTCTCAGTTCGAAAACTGCATGCGCTTACTTGTCGCCCTAGACAAGCTTGAAACCGCGGTGACAGCGACCGAGCTTGCTGACGCCGATTTTGCAGCAACCTACGCCAGACACTTCGGTCTCGGCAGAACCGACCTGCACGGGTCCACGGCCTTCGTTAATGCGATTTACACGCAGCGCCGAAGCAAAGCTCACGAGGCAATCCAGGCGCTCGTGGCACACGGTTACGCCTATGCAGACCATGCTGGTGACGTGCCGCGCTTCACCATCTCCGAGTCTGGCGCTTACCTAGTGAGTCACGTGTCTTCTAGCTACGCCCAGCACTACCAACGCTATGTCGCAGTAGCATTGGCGGCCCTACGCAACGACACGCTGCACCTGATCGGTGTGAAGGAGGAAGCATGAGCGGATTTTGGATTAGCGAGATTCGCGCATACCCAAACCACGGCGCCCCCTCCACGATCACGCTCACACAGGGCCTGAACGTCATTGCCGGACCATCAAACACTGGGAAAACCCGCGTCGTCCGCACTATCGACTTCGTCATGGGCGGGGACCTCGTCCCTTTCACCGATGACTCGGACTACTGCACCGCAGAAATCGACCTCGTCACCACCGAGGGAGAAATCATCACCCTGCGACGCAGCATCGGAGGAGACTACGTTGTCAGTCCACAGCCTGGCACTGAAGGCAAGGTCTACAGCGTGAAGCGAGACGACAAGGATCCCGAGACAGATCTGAACTCGTTCCTAGTGTCACTGCTCGATTTCAAACCCACCCGCAAGGTCATCAAGAATTCCAGCTGGGAGAGCCAGACACTGACATGGCGCAGCCTTTATCACCTGCTGTACGTGCCTGAGAGCTACATCGATCGGCTCGACTCAACAATCTTGCGCAGGGGCGGAGCCAACGACTACGTCACTCGCACCGCAGAACTGTCGACCCTGCTCGTGCTCGCGCAAGACGAAAACTTCGATGACATCGAGCCTCAAGAATCCGACAAAGATCGCCGTATCCGACAGCGATCAGTCAAACAGTTCATCACCAAGCAAGTTGAGGCAGCTCGCAAGAAGGAGACGGACCTCAAGAAAGTAGAGGAACAGTACCGGGGCCGCGATATCGAAGCGGAACTAGCTACCCTCAACGCCGAGTTCGACCAGCTCCGTCGCGACCAGATCGAGCTCAACGCCACCGGGCGAACAATCACCACCAAGATCAAAGAAATCGATGAGAACGTCGCAGCCTTTGCAGTAGACAAATACCAGCGACAAGAACTCATCAGCCACCTCGAAGCTGACCTCCACCGGCTCGAGTTCCTCGCCGAGGCAAGCATCGATCCCGACACGTTGAACATCAACATGTGCGGCTACTGCAAGCAACCAGTAGACGCGAGCATGGACCATCCCAGTCAGGAACAAATCGACGTCCAGCGCACCCGCCTAGAAGAGCAACTCGCGGGTGCACGGTCCAACCTGTCTGAACTGGACCGCACGATGTCGGAACTCACCCAACAACGCGCTGATCTGGTGCTCAAGCATGCCGAGCTTCAAGACAGAATCGCTCACACGATCACGCCCCGCCAGGAACAGCTGACGCGTGAGGTTCGCACGCTCAAGGAGGTAGCGGGTATACAAGCGCGCCTCGATGAGATCCAGGAAACCATCGCGGCGCTGACGGATCTGGGACCGCAATCGGTTGAGAAGCGGGCACCATACAAACCTGTTGAGTTTTTCAACGCGGACTTCATCTACTCAATGAACACCACGATTCGTCGGATCCTCCACGAAATCGGTTTTCCCTCTGCCGACGCGGCCGTGTTCGACGAGACCACTCTCGACGTGACGATTGACGGGTACCGGAAGGACACCAAGGAAGGTAAGGGCTTCGGCGCTTTGCTCAACACCGTGGTGATGGTCGCCTTCCATGAGTACCTTGATCAACGCTCGCCCCACGCGCCACGCATCCTCATCATTGATTCTCCGCTGAAAAACTTCGACGACAGTCAGCTCACAGCGCTGGACTCCATACGGCAGAAACTGCTCGACTACATCGCCCGCACATCCACCAACCGTCAGGTTGTCCTGTGCGAGAATCTCAATCTTCTCAGCGGGGTGAACCTCGACGCACTTCCCAACACGACAGTCATCCGATTCAGTAAAGACCCGTACCAGGGCCGCTACGGCTACCTCGAAGGGGTCTACGAGCCGGGAGAGCACCCACATGAGTAGCCACACCACCACGCTCAAGATCAGCTACAAACCCCTGTGGAAAACACTGATCGACAAAGGAATGCGCAAACAGGACCTCCGGGAGAAGGCGAAAATCTCGGCATCCACGGTCGCCAAGCTCGGCCGGGACGAGAACGTCACAACCGCAGTACTCGTGCGCATATGCGCAGCATTGAACTGCTCCCTGGGAGACATTGTCATGCTGGAGAGCATTGACCCCATCGAAGCAGATTAACGACACGCCGTAGATTTCAAGGAATTAAGCAATTGACAAGTAACCAACTCGCCCTAAGCGAACTGGAGCAATATCTGGCTTCGGCCGCTGACCTTCTTCGCGGTGCGATTGATCAGGCGGACTTCAAGGCCTACATTTTTCCGCTGATGTTCTTCAAGCGCCTCAATGACGTCCACCAAGAGGAGTACGAGTTCGCGTTGGCTCAGTCAGGCGGGGATGATGACTTCGCGCGACTACCTGAGAACTACTCATTCTCTATCCCTGAGCAGGCATCTTGGGAGTCGGTGCGTGCCACGACGAAGGATGTGGGGCAGGCCCTGGTCACTGCATTCCGTCTGATTGGAGCAGAGAATCCTCGTCAGCTCGCGGGGATTTTCGGGAGTGCTGCATGGACCAACAAGGCTAAACTACCCGACGCACGGTTACTTGATTTGCTTGAGCACTTCTCGACCAGAACTCTTTCGAACACGAACGTCGCTCCAGATGTGTTCGGTCAGGCCTACGAGTACTTGATCAAGCGTTTCGCTGACTTGTCCCGGAAGAAGGCTGGTGAGTACTACACTCCACGTTCAGTGGTGCGGATGATGGTGGAAATCCTTAACCCCAAATCCGGTGAGACCACGTATGACCCGGCCTGTGGCACGGCGGGAATGCTCATCGAGGTGATTGCACACGCCAAGGAACAGGGCCATGATCCACGCTTGCTCTGGGGCAAGCTCTATGGTCAGGAAAAGACTCTCACAACGGCATCTATCGCGCGTATGAACCTGCTTCTCCATGGTGTGCCGGAGTTCAACATTGTTCGTGAAGACACACTGCGATCGCCGGAATTCCACGTGGGCGATCGCCTACAGCAGTTTGACAACGTGATCGCTAACCCACCATTCTCCCTGAAATCGTGGGGGCGCGATGCGTGGGAGTCGGACCCGTGGGGGCGTAACCTATTGGGCGGGACTCCACCGGCGGGATACGCGGACTGGGCATGGATTCAGCACATGGTTGCTTCCGCCAAGCCAGGCAGTGGAAAGGTTGCGGTAGTGGTGCCGCAAGGCGCTCTCTTTCGTGGCGATGTGAACTCGAAATCTGGCGACAATGAAGCCACGATCCGTCGGGAGTTCATTGAACGTGACCTGATTGAGGCCGTTATCGAGATGGCGCCAAACCTCTTCTACGGCACCGGCCTCGCACCCGCAATCCTCGTGCTGCGTACCCAGAAACAACCCGAACGGGCCGGAAAAATCCTGTTCGTTGATGGCTCTGAATTGTTCACCAAGGGACGTAACCAGAACTCACTGGACCGGAAACACGCCGACCGCATCGTGCAGGCTTACCAGGCCTTGAGCGTGCAGGAGCATTTTGCGCACGTGGCCAGCCTCGATGAAGTGCGTACGCAGAGCTACAACCTCACGGTTGCACGCTACGTGACCAAGGCAGAAAGCGACTCCGAGGCTGCGCTGGAAGACGCCATCACCCAACTCGCCGACACATGGAAGCAGGTCCAAGAATCCCGCGCGCGGCTGGAGAAAGAACTCTCCAAATGGGGCCTTGGCATGAGTGAGCTGTTAGAGGAGACGAAATGAGCAAGCGCATTACCCAGCAGCAGCTTGAGTCCTACCTGTGGGGCGCGGCTGAACTCCTGCGGGGCCTGATCGATGCTGGCGACTACAAGCAGTACATCTTCCCGCTCGTGTTCCTCAAACGCATCAGCGATGTCTACGACGAAGAGCACGCCAAGGCACTTGCCGTGTACGGAGATGAAACCCTCGCTGATCTTCCCGAGAACCACCGCTTCTCTATCCCCGAGGGGGCGCACTGGAAGGACCTGCGAGCAACCACCACCAACATAGGAGCGACCGCCCGCGCCATCATGCGCAAAATCGAAGCCGCGAACCCTGCCACGCTTGCCGGAGTGTTCGGAGACGGCGACTGGGCCAACAAGGAGCTCCTGCCTGATGCCACCCTTGCAGACCTCATCGAGCACTTCTCCACGCGCACGCTCAGCCTGGAAAACCTGCCAGAAGACGAACTCGGGCAAGGCTACGAGTACCTGATTAAGAAGTTCGCTGATGATTCCGGGCACACCGCCCAAGAGTTCTACACCAACCGCACTCTCGTGCACCTCATGACGCAAATGCTTGAACCCCAGCCGGGCGAATCCTGCTACGACCCCACTGCAGGAACCGCAGGCATGCTGATCTCAACGGTGACAGAGCTCAGACGCCAGGGCAAAGAATGGCGCAACCTGAGCCTGTACGGACAAGAGCTCAACTACGGGACCAGCGCAATCGGCAAGATGAACATGTTCCTCCACGGCATTGAGGACGCCCATATCGCCCACGGTGACACGCTGAAAGCTCCAGCTTTCACCACCACCGACGGCAAGCTCCGGACCTTCGACATCGTGCTGGCCAACCCGCCGTACTCCATCAAGAACTGGGATCGCGACCTATTCGCCAATGACCCCTACGGCAGAAACATCTGGGGCACACCACCGCAAGGCCGAGCTGACTACGCCTTCTTCCAACACATCGCAGCCTCGCTCGACCCAAAGACAGGCAGGGCCGCAATCCTATTCCCGCACGGGGTGCTCTTCCGTCAAGAAGAAGCCACTATGCGCAAAGCAGCCATCGAATCAGACCTCATCGAGGCGATCATCGGACTTGGACCAGGTTTGTTCTACAACAGCCCCATGGAGGCCGTGGTCATCGTGCTGCGCGCCTCTAAACCCGCTGAGCGACAGAACAAGATCCTCTTCATCAACGCGGTAGAGGAATACGCCCGCATCAGCGCACAAAGCTTCCTACTGGCCGAACACCAGCAGAAGATCCTGAGCGCCTACCGCGCCTACCAGAACCAGCCAGGCTTTGCACGAGTGGTCACCCGCGAGGAAATCGCGAACCTCGAGCACACGCTCGCTATCCCACGCTATATCGCCCCTGCCACAACAGGGGCCGCGGATAGCTCCGATTCGGACGTCCCAACTATCGAAGAAGCTGTGCTGGCTTGGCAGCGAGCAGCCGCCCAGACCGATGCCGCCTTTGCGGGGCTTCTCGACGCACTCACTCAGGAGGTGACCAAGTGAGCCTGAACATCGACAAAAGCAACTGGATCAGAGTCAAACTTGGAGATGTCGTCCGTAACGTCAATGAGACTGTGAAGGATCCTCAATCTCTGGGAATCGATCGCACGATCGGCTTAGAGCATATTGAGTCTGGCAACTTTGAGGTTCAGGGCTATGGAACACTCGAGGAAGGGGTGAGCTTTACTCGTAGAGTCCGTCCTGGACAAGTGTTGTTTGGCAAGCGGCGCGCGTACCTCCGCAAGGTTGCCGTTGCCTCCTTCGATGCAGTGTGCTCCAGCGACATCTTGGTGTTTGAGCCGAAGGCTAAACGGCTTGATGAACGCTTTCTCCCTTTCCTAGTGAGCTCAGACAACTTTTTTGATACCGCACTGCAAACCTCGGCGGGCTCGATGTCACCTCGCACCAGTTGGAAAGCTCTCGCGGCCTACGAGTTCCTGCTGCCACCCATCGAAGAACAATATCGCATCGCCGACCTCCTCTGGCAATTTGAACAAACTCTAGAGAGTCTTTCGGAGGCGGAGCAGATAGTGTCAAGCTCAAGAGAAACTGCTTTTGAGTCCCTGATTAGAGAACTAGATGTTCCCCTGGTTGATCTGAGACAACTCTTGAGCTATTCCACTGTTGGAGTCGTCGTCAAGCCGACATCGTTATACACAGACTCTCCGGATGGTGTGCCTGCATTAAGAGGCAGAGATATTCGCCCAGGAGTTGTAGACACGTCGCAGTGCGTACGATTTGATAGGGAAAAAGAGAAAACCGTCAGCAAATCACGGCTCCAGTTGGATGACGTGGTCGTTGTGAGATCTGGACGTCCCGGAGATGCTGCACGTATTTCTGAAGAAAATGTAGGCATGAACTGCATCGATTTGTTGCTGCTTCGCCCCTCGTCCGCCCTCCTAGGTGAATTCCTGGAGTTATGCCTCAACTCTACTTTCTGCCGCAAGCAGACGGCAATTCTCTCGGGCGGTAGCGCGCAGCAACATCTCAATCTTGGGAATATTAGGTCTTTCAAGATCCCCAATGTTTCTTTAAGCCAACAGAACTCCATGGTTGAATCGGTTACGAGGTTTAAGAGCCTTCAAGCCATAATTCATCAGGAAATCCTTGACACCCAAGGTCTAAAGAATTCTTTGATGTTGCAATTGCTTGGAGGCTCTGATGTTCACTGAGAATCCGACGGTGCGGGATTTTGTGTTTGACCGCGTGGCGAGCCTCGACGTGCAGGGGTTTGAGGGCGCTGAGCTTCCTCGTCAAACGCATGAGGTGCTACTTGAGGCACAGCTTCGTGCTGCGTTGATTCGTCTCAACCCGGAGATTGAGGCGGAAGAGGCACGCGCAGATGAAGTCATATCTGCGTTGCGGCGCACCCTGCTGGAAGCTCCGCACACCCCTCATCCAGTGGTCGCGAATGAGCAGTTCGCCGCCTGGTTGACGGGTGACAAGTCAATGCCTTTTGGGCTGAACGGCGAACACGTGCCGGTGCGGCTGATTGACTTCGATCACCCGGATGATGACTCCTCAAATCAGTGGATGGTCTCGCGCGAAGTGACCTTCCGGCAAGGCAAAGAAACCAATCGCTTTGATGTGGTGATCTGGTGCAACGGGCTGCCACTCGTGGTGGTGGAGACCAAGACCGCCACGGGCCCCTCGACGACCTGGCTGGATGGCGCCCAGCAGCTACACGATGAGTACGAGGTGGAAGCATCCCAGTTCTTTGTGCCCAACGTGTTTAGCGTGGCCACGGATGGCAAAGAGCTCCGCTACGGCTCGGTGGGGATGCCGATTGAAAAATGGGGACCATGGCGTGACGAAGATGAGCCCTCAGACGCTGTGCCCGGACTGGCGAAAGTCGGCAGCGCTGTCGATGGCCTGCTCCAACCCCGCGTGATCCTGGATTTTCTGCGATTCTTCTCTACCTTCGGAACTGACCGCCAGCACCGCCGCATCAAGATCATCGCCAGGTTCCAGCAGATCCAAGCAGCCAACAAAATCGTGCAGCGGGTATTGAAAGGCGAGAAGAAGCAGGGCCTGATCTGGCATTTTCAAGGCTCAGGCAAATCCCTGCTCATGGTCTTCACCGCCCGTAAGCTGCGCGCCCAGCCGGCTCTGAAGTCTCCTACGGTGATGGTGGTCGTGGACCGCACCGACCTGGACGCCCAGATCACCTCCACCTTCTTGTCGGCCGACGTAGCCAACATGGTGCAGGTCTCCAACAAGGCGGAACTGCAAGAGCTGCTCACAGCGGGAAGCCGCAAAGTCATCATCACGATGATCCACAAATTCGGGGATATTACCGAAGCCCTCGATAAGCGGGACAACATCATCGTCATGGTCGATGAAGCCCATCGCACTCAGGAGGGCGACTTGGGGCGCGCCATGCGCACCGCACTGCCAAACGCGTTCCTCTTTGGCCTTACCGGTACTCCGATTAACAAGCGCGACCACAACACCTTCAAGTGGTTCGGGGATCCGGGTGATGAGTCCGGATACCTGTCGCGCTACAGTTTCCAGGACTCCCAGCGTGACGGTGCGACGCTGCCCCTCAACTTTGAGCCACGCCTGTCTGAGATGCACCTTGACGAGCGGGCCATTGATATCGCCTTCGATGAGCTCACCCAACAGAACGAGCTCACTGAGGCTGACCGTACGAAACTGTCCAAGCAGGCCTCCAGCATCGAGGTGCTCATCAAGGCCCCAGATCGGGTGGCCAAAGTAGCCGCCGATATCGCAGAGCACTTCCAGACCCATGTCGCACCTATGGGGTTCAAGGCACAGGTGGTGGTCTACGACAAGGAAATGTGTGTCGCCTACAAGCATGAACTAGACAAGTACCTACCGGCTGAAGCCAGCACGGTCGTGATGAGTGCGGCACAAACCGATCCTCCCAAGTGGCGCCAGTGGACTCCGGACCGTGGTCAGATGGATCGTCTGCTCGAGCGGTTCAATGACCCGCACGACCCTCTCAAGATTGTCATCGTCACCGCGAAGCTCCTGACAGGTTTTGACGCGCCAATCCTGCAGGCTCAGTACTTGGACAAGCCACTACGCGATCACACCCTGCTGCAGGCCATCACCCGCACCAACCGCGTTTATCCGCCAAACAAGGCCTACGGGCTGGTAGTTGACTACCTGGGCATTTTCGATGACCAGTCCGTTCGGGACGTCATCAAGAATCTCGATGACCTGGTGGACCAATTCCCGCCGGCAATGCAGGCCGCTCTCGCATTCTTCCCTGGCGTGGACCGCACGCAAGACGGATGGGAAGCACTTCAAACCGCGCAGCAAGCCCTCGGTGAAGACCGCCAAGATGCCTTCGCAAAGGCATACTCGCTGGTGCATCAGCTCTGGGAAGCGCTCAGTCCGGCACCATTCCTCGCGGACTATAAGTCGGATTACACCTGGTTGACGGCCGTCTATCAGTCGACACGACCTGCCGAAACTTCTAACCGGCTCCTCTGGCATGCGCTCGGCGGAAAGACCCTCGCCCTCATCCATGAGCACGTACAGGTAGACCTACCGCGCCGAGATCTGGAAACTATCGTCCTGGATGCCGACCTTGTCGAGGACCTGATGCTCGGTGGGCGAGGCACCATCGATCCCGACGAGCTAGCCAAGATTGTCTCCAAGCGCATCGCCAAGCATCATGGCGACCCGCTCTTCGTAGCCCTGGGTAAACGCCTGCAAGAGATCCGGCAGAAGTACGCGGATGCTCAGCAGCACAGCCTCGACTTCCTGCGTGAACTCCTCGAGCTCGGCCGCGACACCCTCCAGGCAGAAAAAGAAGCCGGAGAGGCTCCACGCGAGGAACGCGGCAAGGCAGCGCTTACAGAACTTTTCGAGACCGTGCGAAGCGACTCCACACCGATCATTGTGGAGAAGGTCGTCGAAGAGATCGACAACGTCGTCAGGCAGGTGCGCTTCGACGGCTGGCAGTCTACGAGCGAGGGGGACCGAGAGGTTCGCCGCCAACTGCGATTGATACTGGTTGTCAAGTTCAAGATCAAGTCCACTGACGTTTTCGACAAGGCCCACGAATACATCCGTGAGTACTACTAATCAACGAAGGTGAACCTTTTGACGCTTGCTCGATACTTTTTGACGCAAGCCCCATAACCTTTTGACGCTACCTGCCTCGGCGCACCGAGCGAGCCCCTGAGACACCCCTCCGAGGGACCGATCAGCCCTTACTGGGAGCTGCTCCAAAGCTCCATGCGCCCAAGCCCCAACCCCCCGAAAGCCGCCTCAGAACAGCGAAAACGCCACTTCGGGCACTTCCCGGGAAACCCGGAAATCTTTG
>CALIEP010000388.1 GCA_938022345.1 uncultured Actinomyces sp. | reverse complement strand
TGTCGAACCTGTGCTCGGAGATCCTGCAGGTGTCCGAGGCCTCGACCTACAACGATGACCTCTCCTACTCGCACATTGGTAAGGACATCTCCTGCAACCTGGGTTCGCTCAATATCGCGAAGACCATGGATTCCCCGGACTTCTCCAAGACCATCGAGACCGCAATCCGCGGCCTGACCGCCGTCTCCGACCTGTCGGATATCCAGTCGGTGCCTTCGATTGCCCGCGGTAACTCCATGAGCCACGCCATCGGCCTGGGTCAGATGAACCTCCACGGCTACCTCGCTCGCGAACACGTCTACTACGGCAGCGAAGAAGCTCTGGACTTCACGAACATGTACTTCATGGCCGTTGCCTACGAGGCCATCAAGGCCTCGTGCACAATTGCCCGCGAGCGCGGAGTGAGCTTCGAGGGCTTCGAGGATTCCCAGTACGCCTCGGGCGAGTACTTCCGCAAGTACATCGACCAGGTGTGGGAGCCGCAAACTGAGCGCTGCCGCGAACTTCTTGCGGCCTCGACAATCCACCTGCCCACGCAGGAGGATTGGGCGGCTCTGGCAGCCGACGTCGCCCAGTACGGTATGTACAACCAGAACCTGCAGGCGGTCCCGCCGACCGGTTCGATCTCGTACATCAACGGCTCGACCTCGTCGATCCACCCGATCGTCTCGCGCATCGAAATCCGCAAGGAAGGCAAGATCGGTCGCGTCTACTACCCGGCGCCCTACATGACGAACGAAAACCTGGAGTACTACCAGGATGCGTACGAAATCGGCCCCGAGAAGATCATCGACACCTACGCGGTGGCGACCCAGCACGTCGACCAGGGTCTGTCGCTCACGCTGTTCTACCCCGATACGGTGACCACGCGTGACCTCAACAAGTCCTACATCTACGCATGGAGGAAGGGCATCAAGACCCTGTACTACATGCGACTGCGTCAGATGGCACTGGAAGGCACCGAAGTTTCGGGCTGCGTGTCCTGCATGCTGTGACGTCAGGCCCGTTTGTCGGGTAAAGCGGGGGTCGGGAAACCGGCCCCCGCTTTACATGTGTGCTGGTGCGGGGGCTCGCAGCCTCGTCCGCAGCCTCGGGAAGACACACGGGGGGCGGCCTCGTCCGCAGCCTCAGAAAGTCACACGGGGGGGACGGCCACGGCCTCGGCCTCGGAAAGACACACGAAGTCGCCAAAAAACACAGGGCATAACCTGTGACAAACACCGACTTTGTGTTGAGCAAGCTTAGAGGATGCTTGGAACGCGCCTGTACCTCAAGCCATTGCCTATGATGGAGGCATGACGCAACCTGATCCGCAAAGCTCCGGACCATTCACAGCCCCCGTCCCAATGAACGCTCCGGGATACGCGGAATCCGTGCAGGTACCGCAAGTGCCAGCGCCGTCCCCTGCAATGCCAGCGCCAACTCCCGCTGCACCCCAACAGCCCCAAACTTCCCCCCAACCCCAGTTTGGCGCACCTGAATTCACCTACACGCCGACCACCCCGACGCTGGAGGCACGCGAAGTCCCCAGCAACGGCCCACTGGTTCTTGCTCTTCTCGGCCTGTTCCTCATCGGCCTTTTCGGCTCGATTCCGGCGTGGGCATGGAGCACTTCCGCGATCAAGAACGCTCGCTCGGCGTCGCTTCCCGAAAATTCCTATCAGAAGGCCCTTATGGCCCGTTCTCTGGGCATCGCAGGCACAATCATTCACTCCTGCCTGGTAGTTTTCCTCATCATTTACGCGATCATCACGATCTCGCACGCGATTGGCTGAACTCATGAGCACCTCAACCAATCCAGAGCGCGCACAGCGTCTTTCCGGCCAGAGTTCTACCGCTGAGTTCCGCAAACACACCGGCAGCGACGAGGAACTCATCCGCACGCTTCACAAACTTGATGGACGTTCGTATCCCGCTTACAAGTCCGTCGTTGGAATGTGGGATTTCGGGAGTTTCTCGCTTTCAATCGACCGAATTCAGGCCGATCCCTATGCTCCGCCTTCAAAGGTACGTGCCATTTCAACCCCGCAGGAAATGGGACTTCCGCAGGCAGCGATCGCCTCACCCGATGCACGGGCGGCGTGTGCGGATTACTTACTCCGTGCTTTCAACCGTTCTCTGCGCGAGCGCCGCCTTCATGACATTCAGGTCATGTCCCCCAGCGTCGAGATTCTTGATCGCAGTGCCTGCACCGTCAAGCCCGACCGCGTTGAATTGCGTTTTGAAGTTCGCATGCCCGCACGAGGCCGCACAATCCTTGGCCACCGCGCCGCACAGATTTTCGACCTCGACGTTCCGGACGCGGTCCAGGACACTTTCGACTACCTGAGCGATATTCCTGAAGTTGAGCGCGAACGCGAGGGCTTGTTGCGCCATATCGCGGTTTATGAAGACTACCGAACCCTGCAGCAGATCCTCATCGACCGCGGCTGGGTATCCTTCATCGCCAACGGTTCTGTTCTTGCCCGCCGCAGCGGAGTCTCGCAGTCCCCCATGGAGGGTGCACTTCCCTTCACCTCCCCCGCTACTCTCGAGGCCGAGGTCGAGCTTCCCCACGCGGGCATCCTTCGCGGGATGGCAATCGAGCCCGGAGTCACGGTGATTGTCGGCGGTGGATATCACGGTAAGTCCACGCTTTTGGGCGCGATTCAGCGCGGCGTTTATGCACACATTCCTGGAGATGGCCGCGAATACGTCGCAACCCTTGAGGATGCGATGAAGGTACGCGCCGCCGATGGCCGGGCGGTCACTGGCGTTGATGTTTCATCCTTCATCACTCATCTTCCGGGAAATGCCGACACAACGCATTTCTCCACTGAGAATGCCTCAGGTTCGACGTCGCAGGCTGCATCCTTAGTCGAGTCAATCCAATTGGGTTCAACGCTCCTACTGATTGACGAAGACACCAGCGCAACGAACCTCATGATCCGTGATGCCCGTATGCGCGAGCTAGTCCAAGCCGAGAAGGAGCCGATCACTCCCCTGGTTGATCGGATTTCCTCTCTTCACAAAGACCTGGGTGTCTCAACGATCCTCGTCATGGGCGGATCGGGAGATTATCTCGATCAGGCTGATCGAGTCTTGATGATGGACCACTATCGCTGCCTAGACGTGAGCGATCGGGCCCGTCAAGTCATCGAAGAGCTTCCTCGCGTACATCAGAACCTGGCAATGAGCGCTCCTTTAGCGCGGCGCACTCCTGCGCGCTTGCATTCCTCCGATCGACCAAAGACGAAGGCAGCGGGTTTATCCTCGATCACCATCGACAAGATCAACCTTGACTTGGGCGATGTTGAGCAGATTGTGGATCCGGGACAGACCGAGGCGATTGCGTGGATGCTTCGCGGATTGCTGTATTCCTACGCGAATGGGACAAATAGCCTCACTGATCTTCTGGCACGCCTTGAACGCGCACTGAACTCTGAAGGTTTAGATGCTGTCGTCAAGTTCGGAGCGCACGCCCTGCCAGGACGCCTTGCCCGCCCACGCCTCGTCGATGTCGCGGCGGCACTCAACCGCTTCCGGGGACTGAGGCTGAGCGAGAAAGAACCCTCCAGCACAACCAAAGACTAAGGGACGCACCGGGGGAAATCAGGGAAAGCCCAGGGCATCCCCCCATAGCACTCGCTCTACTCGGACAGCCATGATGGACGCATGAATACAGATCCATCTGCGACCCCGATCGTTCGCCTCGCTAACGTTTCCAAGGTTTACGGCATGGGCGATACCCAGGTCACCGCCCTCAATAACGTCACCGTTGACTTCTACTCTGGTGAATTCACCGCAATCATGGGCCCCTCCGGCTCGGGTAAGTCCACCATGATGCATATTCTTGCGGGACTCGATTCGCTGACCTCAGGTCGCGTGCTCATCGAAAAAACAGAGATCACCACTTTGAAAGATGCTGATCTGACGAAACTTCGCCGCGATCGCATCGGCTTCATCTTCCAGAGCTTCAACTTGATTCCCACCCTGGATGCCAAGGCAAACATCCTTCTCCCCTTGGAACTTGCGGGTCAGAAAGTCGATGAAGACTGGTTCACCTTCATTGTTTCTTCGCTGGGGCTCGAACAACGCCTCAACCACAGACCATCAGAACTTTCGGGTGGCCAGCAGCAACGCGTGGCCGTCGCTCGCGCATTGATGAGCCGTCCCGCAGTCATCGTTGCTGATGAACCCACCGGCAACCTGGATTCTCACTCGACCTCAGAGGTTCTTGATCTATTGCGCAGGGCGGTTACCGAACTGGGTCAGTCTGTCATCATGGTCACTCACGATGTTCACGCCGCAACCTACGCTGATCGCGTCTTGGTTGTCCGTGACGGCCAAATCGTGTCCGACCTGCGCAATGCCAGCGAAGAGCAGCTGAACGCTGCGTTGAGGTGACATCCGTGAGTGCAACAACCCGGCTGTTGAAAGCCAATCTTCATTCCCACGGTCGCCGCTACTTCTCAACTGGCTTGGCGGTTGCCATCTCCACCGCCTTCATCGTCATCACGCTTTTGTTCTCAAATGCGATGACCTCTTCGCTCACCGGTAGCGTCCGCAATTCCTACCGAGGTACAACATCGGTGGTCACCTACAGTCCTTCCGAAGACGAGACGCTGAACATGACGGCCGCCCAGGTCGGCAATGATTTCGATGCCCTCACCCAAAAGATCGCAAAGATTCAGGGTGTAACGGCGGTTGGAATTACAGCCCAATACCCCATTGCAGTGAAGGCCGGCGGCGATCAGACAACGCTCTTCCTCTCTCCCGCGCTCGCGGAACCCCTCAGCGCAGTGAAGATGAGTGAGGGCAAAGCTCCGGCCACGGCCTCGGAAATCGTCATCCCCCAAAGCACGGCAAAGGAATCTTCCCTCAAAATTGGCGACAAACTGACGAGTCTGTCCCATGACGACGCGGTTTCCGCACACGAGTTCACCATCGTCGGAACTTACTCTTCGGGAAATCGAGCTTTGGCGCCGTCCTACGTGACGACAGAAGGTTTCGAGGCAAGCACGGGAATGAAGCCGGCCGGCGAAATTCACGTTGCAACCAATGCGCCGGCGGTGAATAAGTACGGCAATCCCTCAACTGATGATCAGGAACAGTGGACGAAAAAGCTCACCACTGAACTGACTTCATTCAAGGGCGTCAAAGTGGCGAGCGTCTCCGCAACTGAGGAGGAAAGCCTGCGAGCGATTCAAGTCTCAGCGGCGATGCTCACCGCGATTGCGCTGATCTTCCCGGCTATTGCGATCTTGGTTGCCTCGGTTGTTGTTTCTTCGACATTCCGAGTACTTCTCCAACAGCGCAGGCGCGAACTGGCACTTCTGCGCGCACTGGGCGGAAGCACGAAGCAGGTGCGTTCTCTGGTTCGACGCGAGACCTATGCGGTTGGCGGGATTTCCTCGCTCGTCGGCATCGTCTTGGGACTCCTACTGGGCGGCTTGCTGAGCACTCTCACAGAGGACACCACTTTTGTCGATGTCATCTCCTCGATTTCGCCCCTCTATGTCGTGCTCGTGTGGCTCTTCGGTACCCTACTGACCGTTTTCGTTGGCCGCCGACCTGCCCGCGCGGTTTCTCAAGTTCCACCGATCGCCGCACTTTCCCCGATTAACGAGGCCGACGCGACTTCCCAGAAGAGCCACCGTTTCGCGTTGACCCTGGGACTGCTGATGACGGTGCTGTGCGGTGGAAGTTTGTTCGCCTCACTTCGCATTCACAATGAGTCGCAGAAATTCTTGACCTCTTTCGGCCTGTCATTGCTGTGCTTGGTGGGCATTCTCATGACCTGCACCGTCATTGTCCCCGCGGCAACAAAGCTCTTTGGGAAGCTGTGGCCGGGAATGCTTGCGCGAATGGCACGCGAAAACACGGTCCGCAACCCCGGTCGAACAGCCGCAACCGGTACATCGATTGTCATTGGCGTCACCTTAGTTGTCACCATGATGGTCGGCGCCTCGTCGATGCGCGACTCCTTGATTAACGAAGTCAATGAGCGTCGTCCTTTCGATATTTCGGTGTCGAACTTCAGCGACGAGGCCCTGAGTAGCGATATCCAGTCGCGCATCTCTTCGACCAATGGAGTTGCCGCTACAGTCCCTGTCTATTCCACCGTGGGCGGCGCTAATGCAGAGGATGGAACCATTGCCCCCGGCGGTAGTGGTTCTGAAGAGCCCGGAGCGATACGAATCGTAGGACAGCCCAACTACTCAACGGTCGCGCACTCGAGCGTCGACCAGATCGACGATGCGACTGTGATGGTCAGTTTGGGTTCCCTGGATGGGAAGAACATCAAGCTGTGTGCAGCCGAAGGGTCTTGCATGACCCTGAAGGCAAAGTACGACAAGAATTCCACAGCACCGTATAAGGTCAGTCAGGCGAATCTACTGAAAATTGCTCCCAAGGCTCCAATTACCGGAATGATTGTCAAGCTCAAGGATGGTGCCTCTGCGACAGCCGTTCAGAAGAACCTGGAAAAGATTGACACCGGCCTGTCTGTTGGAGGTTCGGCAATCGAACGCGAGATGTACACGGGCATCATTAACAAGATGTTGCTCATTGTCGTCGGCCTGTTGGGTGTGTCTGTCCTAGTTGCGCTGGTGGGTGTTGCGAACACTCTGTCACTGTCGGTTGCCGAACGTACCCGTGAAAATGGCCTGCTTCGAGCCCTTGGCCTGACCAAGAGACAGATGAAATCTATGCTCGCTCTTGAAGCATTGTTCATCTCGGTGACAGGAGCGCTGATTGGAACCGCCTGCGGAATCTTCTTTGGAGCAATCGGAATCCTTGCGCTTCCCCTGGAAGGCGTAACGGTCTTCATCACCATCCCATGGATGCAGATCCTTGCGGTGGTCATGATCGCGATCCTTGCTGCGCTCCTTGCCTCGTGGCTACCTGGTCGTCGAGCAGCAAAGGTCAGTCCTTCGGCCGCCCTTGCTACCGAATAAGACTGGAATATTCAGGCTTTCTGCCAGATCACAAGTAAGGGTGTGGGGCCGGGCGGTTTTCCGCTTGGCCCCACACCCTTGTTATTCAAGGTGCTGAGTTTCTTCACCGCCCACGAGCGCCGAGGCCTACCTTAGAGCCCCAAAAAGGCTTCCCAGCGGGGAAGATCCCGACGCGCCAGGGAAACTCCGGCATCAAAGGCATCTTCAAGGCGTTCAACATTCATCTCCATCTTGTCGATGGTCAGAGCTTCGGGGGTCACAATCAACGCACGTCCCTGTTCCTCCAGCTCAAATAACTTCCGGCGGGCGGCGTTGTAGGCGACGGTACGGCGAGCCACGGCCTCGGCAATGGAGGGAAGACGGGGGAAAGCCAACCTGAGGGCGGAGTAAACGCCGGGCTTGATCGGGGCCTTGACGAAGTCTCGCGGGCGCGTAAGGACAACGAAAAACTTACGGTAGCCATCGCGCATGGGTGCATCCAGCGGGATTCCGCCATCGGGCCCAAGAGCTCCATCAACGTAGGTGTCGCCATCGATCGTGACCGTCGGCATGATGATCGGCAGCGTCGAGGAGGCACGAACGCAGCGACCAACCTCTTCCACCGTGTGCATATCCGCCTTGGTGAACCAGACTTCTTCCCCTCGGGTCGCATTGAACGCTCCGATGCGAACCTCTGCTGGGTTCGAAAGGAAAGTATCGAGGTCCAAAGGCGCATCGCCGTCGGGCTGAGCGATCTCGTCGTACAAATAGTCGACATTGAACATCCCGCGGCCGTGCACCCAGTGCTTGAGACCTCCGAATTCAGGGCTGTCGGCGACTGTCGTGAAAGTATCGTGAGCACGCTGAGCATCACGAGACACATAGTTAACGGTGTTCGACGAACCCGCAGAAATCCCCGAAACATGGGGGAAATCGATACCCTCTTCGATCAGGGTCGCAACAATTCCAGCGGTGAAGGCGCCGCGCATACCGCCGCCTTCGAAAACCAGGGCAGTGTCATCAATGTGCTTGAGAGTTTTCGTGTTCACCCTTCGACTCTACGGCGCAAAGCGGAGGCACGCGAAGGGGTGGGGACGAATTTATGGCGAAAATTACCTGTTCTTTGTTCCCGTGAATACGACGTAGTGATAGAAAACAAAGCGGAAGGCCGTTCCCAGCGCAAAGCCGACGACATAGGCGGAAATATTGTCGGCCAGAGGCGAATTCAAACCGAGGATGTGGTGCGTGAACAGCAGGCAGAACTGCGTAATTCCAATGCCGCACACGTTCGCAAAGAAAAATAGAAATGCTTCACGTCCCGCGTTTTCCTGAGTACGCCCGCGGTAGGTCCACACGCGGTTCATGATCCACGAGTAGATGGTCGCAATGCTGGCTGCAAGCGCGTTCGCGGTATTGACATGGCCTGAAAGGAATCCCAGCGGTCCGTGCTGAAAAAGGTTGAACAGCCCCATGTCGATGACGAAAGCGGTTGCTCCAACCAGCCCGAATTGAATGAATTCCTTAATCCACGCGCGCAGAGTCTCCCCGAGACTCTGGGGGGCTTGTGTAGTGATGTGTTGATCTGTGGGCACGGTACTGATTTTAACGTTTAATTTGAGGACGTTTGGCCAGCGTGTCCCGAACGGTCTCCAGATGCGGGTGTGCTCCCTTACAGTATCCATATGACTGAAGAAGCAGCTCCTCTTGCCCCGCAGCGTTTTGGGACGCGAATTCGTTCCATTCACGGGGACTACTTTGACGACCCCTGGGATTGGCTGCGCGACCGTAATGATCCGCAGGTTGAGTCTCATATCCAGGCGGAAAACCGCTGGGCGGACAAGGTGTGCGAACCTACACAGGAATTGGTCGACACTCTTGTTTCAGAGTTCGATTCTTTCACTGCACCGGTTGTGTATTCGGCTCCTCAGAGAATTGGTTACTGGTGGTACTTCCAGCGCCAATTCCACGAAGATTCCTACGCGAAGCATTATCGAGTTTCCGCCTTGCACTACACCGAAACCCCGGTGCTGGCAGATAGCGAAACCTTGGAAGGTGAGCAGCTCCTTCTCGACGAAAACCTGTGTGCCCAGGGCGAAGAGTTCTTCAAAGTTGGGGAATTGGTTCCAACCGCAGATGGGCGCTTAATCGCCTGGTCTCGCGATACCGAAGGGGACGAACGCTGGACGTGGATCATTCAGGACGCATCCAGCGGCAACATCGTTGACCAGGTCGTCAGTGACGCGGGCTATGGCTTCGCGTGGGCGGCTGATTCACAGTCCTTCATCTACACGCGGGTTGATGAAGCGTGGCGCCAGTTTCAGCTCTGGCATCACCAAGTGGGCGCGAATGTCGATGAGGATTCCCTGCTGTTGGAAGAGCCGGACGAGGCCTTCGATCTGTGGTTTTCCGCGTCGAACGACCCGTGGCACATCGTTGTTCATTCGACCTCGACAACCAGTGGGGGTGCATGGCTGTGGGATCCATATGCGCCCAGCGCTTCTCCGCTTCCCGTTGTCGCCAAGCGTGATGACGTCCAGATCAACGTTGAACCCGCAGGCGATCACCTGCTTGTCATCCACACAGCACTTTCACGCGAAGGAAGCTTAGCGTGTATCCCTTTGCCTCAAGAGGGCACGGTGGACTCGCCTGTGGACCCCGATCGCTGGGTGACGCTCTACACCGCCCGTGACGGTGAGCGCCTGAGCGATCTCGAGGCCTATCGCGATTTCTTCACCCTGTCCTACAGGCGTGACGCGCTCCCCCAAGCACGCTACTACCGGCGTAGTCATCCTCTTGAAGTTATTGATGGGA
Source organism: uncultured Actinomyces sp. (assembly GCA_938022345.1). Classification (GTDB taxonomy): domain Bacteria; phylum Actinomycetota; class Actinomycetes; order Actinomycetales; family Actinomycetaceae; genus Pauljensenia. The sequence continues at coordinate 2,265 of CALIEP010000388.1, read as the reverse complement.
AACCGGTTCCTGCCTCGAATTGCAGTGATCTGTGGACACTCGGGGAAGAACTCAACAAAGAAGGGACGATCCGAAGCCTCTACCCCCTCAGTTCTGGGCGATTTGAAGACTGCCTTGTTCGTGTGGGGTATCAGAGCGTCCTGACCTCGCCCACCGTGGAAGAACTCGATCTGCGAACAGGGAAGTCGCGTATTCTCAAGGTCACTCAGGTTCCCAATTGGGATCCGTCTGATTTCACGGAAGAGCGAGCGTGGGTCACTGCCCGAGATGGGCACACTCAAATTCCCGTCACTTTGGTTCATCGTCGCGGCGCCCAGCCCGACGGGACTCACGCGGGGTGGATCCACGGCTACGGGTCCTATGAAATTTCCTTTGACCCCGAATTCGACATCTTGCGTATTCCTGCCCTTAAACGAGGCGTCGTGCACGCAATCGCCAATATCCGCGGCGGTGGAGAAATGGGACGCACATGGTACGAAGACGGTAAGAAACTGGTGAAATCCCACACCTTCACCGACTTCTTGGACGTTGCGAACTATCTGGTTGACTCCAGATGGGTTCACCCAGATCGTTTGATCGCCGAGGGTCGCAGTGCGGGAGGTCTTCTCATGGGTGCAGTCGCGAACGCACAGCCCGATCGTTTTGCCGCAATAATCGCAGGAGTCCCTTTCGTTGACGCGCTAACAACCATCTTGGATCCCTCACTCCCCTTGACCGTGGGTGAATGGGAGGAATGGGGTAACCCCATTGAGGATCCTGAAATTTACGCGCTCATGCTTTCCTACACGCCATATGAAAATGTCCGCCAGGGAGTGCGCTATCCAGCAATCATGGCAACGACCTCAATCAATGACACACGCGTCTTCTACGTTGAACCCCATAAGTGGGTTCAACGCCTTCGACAAGCTACCGCTCAAGTCCACGATCAACCACCCATCGTGATCCGAACCGAAATGGTCGCTGGGCACGCGGGTGCATCTGGACGCAAGGGACGCTGGAATGCCAGGGCGCAAGAATTCGCCTTCGTACTGCACCAGGTCGGAATCACCAAGTAGAGGAATTTTCTATGACAATTACAGCTGCAGTAGACGGTTCTTCTTTGGGCAATCCTGGACCTGCTGGATGGGCATGGGTGATCTCAGAGGACTGTTGGGATGCGGGCGGGTGGCCCAGCGGTACCAATAATTTGGGCGAACTCAATGCTGTCCTCGAGCTGCTCAATGCCACCGCTCAAGCCGGTTTAGCGGATGAAGATCTCCACATCCTCGCAGACTCTCAGTACGCGATCAATGTGATCTCCAAGTGGTCACCCGGCTGGAAGAAGCGCGGGTGGGTCAAGGCCGATAAGAAACCCATTAAAAACCTCGAGCTCATTCAAGAAATCGACCGCGCCATGCAGGGACGCATTATCACCTTCGAGTGGGTGAAGGGCCATGCGGGGCATCCTATTAACGAGCGCGCCGATGACGCCGCGCGCTCGTGTGCGGAAGCTTATCGCGATGGCCGCGCTATTCCCACGGGCCCAGGGTTTGTGTAGACTGAAAGTGCAGAATCCGGTGCTGGGGTATCCGCTGGAACCCTAGAAGTGTCGAGTGCGGCCGGTACTGCGGGAAGCGCGGCGGACTTGGGGACCATCACACCCAAGGCTGATGTGGCCTCGGCAGGCGGGGAAATTCCGGGAAACACGACGGAGGTGGAAACGTCAGAAGAAGCACTTGAACGCCAATTCCTTGAGGCATGGCTTCAGGCAGATTCCCGCACGCTTAAAGCACTCGAAGCACCCGGGTGCATTCGGATCTGGCACAACGGTTCTCTTACCCAGGGTTTGGAAGGACGCGCACCCGAGCACATGGAGGCCTCGAATTTCCAGGTGATCCCCGTGAAAAAACTGCGTGAAGACAACTCTGTTCTGAACGATTCTGCGGCGATAGACCGCTGCGAAGGACAAGCATCACTGCCCAATCACACCAGTTCAGAAGCTGTTTCATGTGCAACACCAGGTATCACTTGGGTCGTGACCTACGTTTTAACGTGGACGGGCGGGAAACTACGCGAAACTAGTACCTGGGTTGTTGGGGAAGACGGGCCTCGGATCCTCATGCACCAGTCCTCCCCCATTCGGTAGCAGGGCCTTCCAACTCACCGAAACCAAGGTCGAAGCGATATCCCATCACACACGCAAGGAGAACAGCCGTTCCTTCTGTCACTGAAGTCATCATCGGTATCGAACCTTGGTCTCCGCGACTCGGTTGCTGAAGAAGTTTG
>CALIEP010000387.1 GCA_938022345.1 uncultured Actinomyces sp. | reverse complement strand
CGGCCTGCCGATCATCGAAACCAAGGCGAACGACGTTTCGGCGTACATTCCGACCAACGTTATTTCGATTACCGATGGTCAGATCTTCCTTCAGTCTGACCTCTTCAACTCGAACCAGCGACCGGCTGTTGATGTCGGTATTTCGGTGTCTCGTGTCGGTGGTGCTGCTCAGATTAAGGCGATGAAGAAGGTCGCCGGTACCTTGAAGCTCACGCTTGCGCAGTACCGTTCGATGGCGGCCTTCGCGATGTTTGCATCCGATCTTGATGCTGCAACGCGTCGTCAGCTCACGCGCGGTGAGCGTCTGATGGAGCTTCTCAAGCAGCCGCAAAACTCGCCCTATGTTGTTCAAGACCAGGTTGCCTCAATCTGGGCCGGAACAAATGGGTACCTCGATGACCTCGAGGTGAGCGAAGTTCTCTCCTTTGAAAGTGGTCTGCTCGACTACTTGCGTGCAAACTCCACGGTGCTTGATGAGATCGCCGCAACCGGTGAGCTCTCGAAGGAAACCGAAGAAGCCTTGCGCGCTGCGGTTGAGACCTTCCATGGCCAATGGGTGAGTGCGAAGGCATCACCGGTGTCGCTTGATGACGCTGAGGTGCAGGCCGAGCATTCTCAGGAAGAAATCGTTCGTTCGCGCCCGGTAGTGTCTGAGGCCTGAGTATGGGCGGACAACAAAGGATCTATAAACAGCGGATTGCATCTACGCAGACGCTGGCTAAGGTCTTTCGTGCGATGGAAATGATCGCGGCATCGCGAATCGGTGCCGCGCGTCGGGCAGCTACTGAACTTGGACCCTATGAGAAGGCTCTGACTCAGGCAGTTGCCGCTGTCGCTATCCATACTGACCTTGACCACCCGCTGACTCGTGAGCGTCACGATACGCCACGTGTCGCGGTCCTTGTGGTTGCTTCCGATCGAGGGATGGCCGGAGCCTACTCAGCAACGATTCTTCGCGAGGCCGAACGTCTTGTTCAGCGCCTCGAAGAAGAAGGAAAAGTCCCGGTCCTGTACACCTACGGTCGACGTGCCCAGGCGTACTTCCGTTTCCGGGGTGTGGAGATCGAAGATTCCTGGGAAGGGGAGTCCGATTCACCTTCCCAGGAGATTAGCAATCAGATCGCTCGCGAACTTCTTGAGCGCTTTACCGATTCAGATCCTATGACTGGTGTATGCGAAGTTCATTTGGTCTACACACGGTTTAAGTCGATGATGAGTCAGGTTCCTGAGGTTCGACGCATGATTCCTCTTTCCGTTGTCGATGCTCCGGAAGGGGATCGTGAACGTGATCAGGAACGCGGTGAGCACAAGGAGAATACCGAGCTCTTCCCCGAGTACGAGTTCATTCCTTCACCCGAAGAAGTTCTTGACACCCTGCTTCCGCTGTATGTCTCGAGCAGGATCCGAAATGTTCTTTTGCAAGCCGCCGCATCAGAGCTGGCTTCGCGCCAGCGCGCAATGCATACGGCGACAGATAACGCAGAAGAACTCATTACGAAATACACGCGTCTGGCGAATTCGGCCCGTCAGGCGGAGATCACTCAAGAGATCACTGAAATCGTGGGCGGTGCCGACGCATTGGTCCAGGGCTGAGGCCCGTGCACATGGAGAAAATAGAAATGACTACTACTTCAACGGGACAGGGACGGGTCGCACGTGTTGTCGGACCGGTTGTCGATGTTGAGTTCCCCCCGGACGCAATTCCTCCCTTGTACAACGCATTGCACGTTGACGTGAATCTTTCCGGGCAGAGCGAAGGCGAAGACGCGTTTCAGACGATCACTCTTGAGGTTGCTCAGCACCTCGGTGACAACCTCATTCGTGCGATTTCGCTCAAACCGACTGATGGTATGGTTCGCGGCTCTGTTGTCACCGATACCGGTGCTCCGATTTCGGTTCCGGTTGGGGATATCACGAAGGGTCACGTCTTCAACGTGACCGGTGAGGTCTTGAACCTTAAGCCCGGTGAACATCTGGAAATCACCGAACGCTGGCCCATTCATCGCCAGCCTCCGGCATTCGACCAGCTTGAGGCCCGTACGAAGATGTTCGAAACGGGTATCAAGGTCATCGATTTGCTCACCCCATATGTTCAGGGTGGCAAGATTGGCCTCTTCGGTGGCGCAGGTGTGGGCAAGACCGTTCTGATTCAAGAAATGATTCAGCGTGTTGCTCAGAACCACGGTGGTGTTTCGGTTTTCGCTGGCGTTGGTGAGCGTACTCGTGAAGGTAACGACCTGATTCACGAAATGGAAGAGGCTGGTGTCTTCGATAAGACGGCACTGGTCTTCGGACAGATGGATGAGCCGCCGGGGACCCGTCTTCGTATCGCGCTGACCGGTTTGACCATGGCAGAGTACTTCCGCGATGTTCAGCATCAGGACGTGCTG
>CALIEP010000386.1 GCA_938022345.1 uncultured Actinomyces sp. | reverse complement strand
CCTGCCGCCTGGGTCAGTAACACACGCCTAGAAGGCGATACGATAGTAACGCCTTTTACTTCGATCGAACGGTGAATAAGGATACTGCTCGACGAAAAAAGTCCGCATAAACGGGAGGGACATACCGCATGACGGGGCTGGTAACCAGCGGTGAAAAGCGTCTGGTTCTTGTATCGGGTCGAGCACACATTGAACTCGCCCAGCAGGTTGGCGAAGAGTTGGGTTGCGGAGTTTCTCCGACGACCGCGTATGACTTCGCCAGTGGGGAAACCTACGTTCGTTTTAACGAATCAGTACGTGGTGCGGATGTCTTCGTCCTGCAATCGCATACCGGTGAAGTGAATAAGTGGCTGATGGAGCAGCTCTTGATGATCGATGCAGCGAAGCGAGCATCGGCCAAGCGCATTACCGCAGTCGCCCCCTATTACCCCTACGCGCGCCAGGATAAGAAACACCTGGGGCGCGAACCTATTTCTGCCCGCCTTATTGCTTATCTGTACAAGCCGGCAGGTGCGGATCGCATCATGAGTGTTGACCTGCACGCTTCGCAGGAACAGGGCTTCTTCGACGGTCCGGTTGACCACCTCTGGGCAATGCCCGTCCTGGTTGACTACGTGCGCTCGCGCGTTGATCTGTCCAATGTCTGCATGGTCTCTCCCGACGCCGGTCGTATTCGTGTCGCGGAGAAGTGGTCAGCAAAGCTGGGTGGATGCCCTCTGGCCTTTGTCCACAAGACTCGCGATACCACCCGTCCCAACGTAGCTGTTGCTAACCGCGTTGTTGGCGATGTTGCGGGTAAGCAGTGTGTGATGGTCGATGACATGATCGACACCGCCGGCACCATTTCTGAGGCTGTCAAGGTTGTGATGAATGCGGGTGCCGCATCTGTTGTCGTTGCTGCAACCCACGGTATTTTGTCCGATCATGCAGCTCAGCGTCTTTACGAATGCGGTGCGCAGGAAGTGATCGTTACCGACACCCTGCCCATTGCACTTGAGAAGCGTTTCGATAAGCTGACAATCCTGCCGATTGCTCCGCTGCTTGCACGTGCAATCCGCGAGGTTTTCGACGATGGATCCGTCACATCTCTCTTTGATGGGGTCGCCTGAGGCCTCAAAACGCGCTATTCTGGCTAGGTTGCTCCGGCGAGGGCGCGAAAGCGCCGTTATCGACAGGGCTTTCTGTAGGGTTATCCTTCAGATTCCTAGCGCCGGTGCGTGGAATGAACTATTTGAAGGAGGCTCTCATGAGCAACCCCACGCTGGTCGCACAGACCCGCAGCGAATTTGGTAAGGGTGCAGCACGTCGCGCACGTCGCGCCGGCCTGGTCCCCGGTGTCCTTTACGGTCACGGTGGCGATCCCGTTCACGTTGATCTCCCCGCTCACGAGCTCTTCCTGGCTGTCCGTGGCCAGAAGAATGCTCTGCTCGAGCTGGTCATCGAGGGCAAGAAGCAGCTTGCTCTGGTGAAGGAAGTTCAGCGTCACCCCGTTTCTCGCGATCTTCTCCACGCCGACTTCCTGGCCGTCAAGGCCGGCGAAGTGGTCGACGTCGAGGTTCCCGTTTCGATCATCGGTGAGTCCGCAGCCGGCACCCAGCACACTCAGGAAGAGTTTGCACTGCTGGTTAAGGCCCCCGCGACCGCTATCCACGAGTCCATCGAGGTTGACATCACCGGTATCGAGGCCGGCACCACCGTTCGCGTCGCCGATGTGACCTTCCCCGAGGGCGTTGTCTCCGAGCTCGATCCCGAGACCGTCGTTGTCACGGTCTCCGAAGAGGTCGTCGAGGTCGAGGAAGAGGAAGCACCCGCCGAGGCTGCCGAAGAATCTGCTGAGTGAGCTCACTTCGCTTAAGGGAGGCTTGCCGTTTGGCAAGCCTCCCTTTTTATTACACTGAGAAGTATGAATCGACTTCACGTCATTATTCCCGCCGGGGGAGTGGGCTCTAGGCTGTGGCCTCTCTCGCGTAAAGATCGGCCGAAATTTCTGCTTGACCTGCGCATGAGTGGAAAGAGCTTGCTCCAAGAGACCATTGATCGTCTGGCTCCAATCGCGGCTTCTTTCACGATTGTTACGGGGCGTGCACATGAACAAGCCGTGCGTGCTCAGATCCCCCAGGGACTTGATGTTACTGTGCTTGTTGAGCCTCAAGGGCGCGATTCGATGCCCGCTATCGGTTTGGCTGCTTATGTCATTCGCCAGCGCTTTGGTGACGAGGCTCCGATTGCTTCCTTCGCGGCTGACCATGCGATTACTCATCCTCAGGTTCTTCTTGACTGCGTGGAAAGTGCGCTGGACGTCGCTCAGAAGGGCTACGTTGTCACCATTGGCCTCAAGCCGCTGACCCCTTCGACAGCCTATGGCTACATTGCACCGGGAGAAACCTTTGAGAAGGAGTCTCCCGAAAAGGGATCTATCGTGCGCTCTTTCGTTGAGAAACCGGATGAAGAGACCGCGAAGCATTACTGTGAACAGGGCTACCTGTGGAACGCTGGAATGTTCATCATGACCGCGGGGACTCTTGCTCGCGCACTGACGCGTTTTCATCCCGATATGGATACGCATCTAAGCGTGATCGGAAGCCAATGGGAAAGTGAGAGCTTCGCGAAGACTCTCAGCGAAGAATGGCCCGCGCTCACGAAGATTGCCATCGATCATGCCATCGCTGAGCCGCTTGCCTCGGAGGGAGGAGTGGCCGTTGTCCCAGCGACGGATATGGGCTGGACTGATGTGGGTGATTTTGATGCGCTTGCTCAGATTAGCTTAGAAGGTCAGGCCCTTCGGATTGATTCCTCCGGTTCATTCGTCCGATCTTTGACTGGCCAAAAGATTGTTTTGGTTGGGGCGCCGGACATTGCTGTCATCGCTACAGAGGACGCAATATTGGTTGTTGACCGTAATCGCGCGCAGGACGTGAAACACGTGGTTGACCAGTTGACGCAGAGCGGAGAGGAAGAACTCCTTTAGGATGAAGACCATGACTCGATTCGCGCGTGCACACCTATGCGCAGTAACAAGCGCTTTGATGCTTCTCCTTGCTGGCTGCTCCTCAGCCCCTGCGTCAAATGCTCAAACTCAGCTGTGCGGAATTTCTGACGCAGCTGGGTGGGATAGCGCGACCTCGCAAACTCCGGCGCAACGGGCAATTTCGCAGGCGGCCTCGGAAATTGGAGGGGAAGCAAAATTTGCCACCGGCGAAGGCGAACTGGATGCACTTCTCAAGGGTGGATGCACCATTGTTGTCTCCGAAGGCCAGGGAATGACCCAGGCCATCACCCAGGCGGCGAAGATAAACTCATCAGTCCGCTTTATTACCGTTA
>CALIEP010000385.1 GCA_938022345.1 uncultured Actinomyces sp. | reverse complement strand
CTGTCCGATATCTCCAACGGTGCAATCTCGCTGCTTGAAGAGGTCGCAACCACGAAGATCACCGGTGAAGAAGAAGCCTTCTCTCACACGGATCTTTACGACTTCGTTGCCAATGTCGAGGGCGCCAAGGTTGCATACGGCGATGTTGAAGATATCGCAAAGGCCAAGGACGCCAAGCTGGCTGGGAAGATCTCCGATGCATTCACCGAGCTTCAGCACGAGCTGGATAAGCACAAGGACGGCGACGGATACGTTTCCTACGACACCATTGACGAGGCAGGCCGCAAGGCCCTTTCCGACAAGGTCAACGCGCTGCGCCTTCCCTTGGCTCAGCTGACCGCAGCAATCGTTCAGTAATTGCTGAACACAGCGAGTTGGGCGTGGCGCACTTCGGAGGGGCGCCACGCCCAACCGCATCATTAAAATCCATCTGTCATTTAAGGACCCAGTCATGACTCAGCATCACGAAGCAGCTGAAAACAATGGCAATGCCGATCACGAGGGCACCAAAGAAGGACTCTCGCGTCGCCAATTTTTAGGATTAGCCGGCCTCGGCGCACTTACCCTTGGGCTGGGCGGTGGCGGCGGATTTGCCCTCGGTCGCCACGCGGGTGATGGCATCGATTCCGATGTCATGAAGAAGACCTACGAGTTCCGCGGTGAACACCAGCAGGGAATCATTACCCCAGCTCAGCAGCAGATGCACACTGCCGCATTCGACTTAACGACTACGAACCGCGACACGCTCATTGAACTCCTCCAAGACTGGACCTTGGCCGCGGAACGCCTGACTCATGGCGAACTCGTCAAGGACTACACAACTTCCCTGACGAAGGCGCCGGCCGATACCGGTGAATCGATGGGGCTTGGTCCTGCAGGCCTCACCATCACCTTCGGGGTTGGCAAAACCTTGTTCATCGATGACGAGGGCCGAGATCGCTTCGGTCTTGGCGATAAACTTCCCGTTGCCCTGCGTGATGGAATTCCTCCCATGGCAGCAGAAAAGCTCGACCCCAAGCGCGGCGGTGGAGACCTCATCATCCAGGCCTGTTCCGAAGACCCCATGGTGAATCTCCACGCCCTCCACAACCTCACGCGTATCGCTTTTGGTCGCGCGACCATGCGCTGGACGCAACTGGGATACGGGAGAACTTCATCGACCTCGAAGTCTCAGGAAACGCCTCGTAATCTTTTTGGCTTCAAGGATGGAACATCCAACATCAAGGCCGAAGACTCTCAAGCCGAATTGGATAAGCACCTGTGGATCCAAGCCGGTGACGATCAGGGCTCATGGGCTGCCGGCGGATCCTACATGTGCGTGCGCAAAATCAAGATGATGATGGAGGTCTGGGACGAACTGGTCCTGGCCGAACAAGAACAGATCATTGGCCGTGACAAGATCCACGGCGCACCTCTGTCGGGCGGGGAAGAATTCACCAATCCTGATTTCGCGAAGGAAGGGCAAGAGGGTAACCCCACTGTTGGTTCCTCCGGCTTGGCTATTGCCCCGGACTCTCACGTCGCCATGATGAACCCAAATAACAACTCGGGACGACGCATGCTTCGTCGTGGATACAACTACCTCGAGGGCGTGGACTACTTGGGGCGCTTGGATGCGGGTCTGTTCTTCGTCGCCTACGTGCGCAACCCTGCAGAGGGATTTATCCCCGTTTTGGCGAAGATGAAGAGCGATCAACTGACCGAGTACCTCCAGCACTTGGCATCGGGTGTTTACCTTATGCTCCCCGGAGTGCGTGAGAACGATACCTACGTCGGCCAGAAGCTCTTTGAGTAAAGGGGAAAAGCGTGAGTGACAACGACGTGACTGAGATGCCTGAGGAAGAAGACCGCCACAGCGCATTACCGATTTCTCAGCGTCCTGCATCTACTGCACCCG
>CALIEP010000384.1 GCA_938022345.1 uncultured Actinomyces sp. | reverse complement strand
GGCCTCGGGAATTATCCACAAAAGACGCGCGGAAAAGCGCATCGGTTCCCGGAAAGCCCCGTAACGCGGTAAGGTCCTACCCAGTGGTACTCCGCCGGCGCTCGCCATCGGAGGACCAGCAAAGAGTGCTACAAATACGAGGTAGCAACGGAAGGGACAAACAATGGCAGCGACCAAGCTGGTGATCGTGGAGTCTCCCGCCAAGGCGGCGACGATCGAAGGATACTTGGGACCCGACTACCATGTGACCGCCTCGATCGGTCACATTCGCGACCTGCCACAGCCCTCGGAGCTGCCCGCCGACATGAAGAAGGGGCCCTACGGGCGCTTCGCCGTCGACGTCGAGGACGGCTTCACCCCTTATTACGTTGTCAATCCCGACAAGAAGAAAAAGGTCACCGAGCTCAAGAAGCTCCTCAAAGAGTCCGACGAACTCTTCCTGGCAACTGATGAGGACCGCGAAGGTGAGGCTATCGCTTGGCACCTTCTCCAAGTCCTCAAGCCCAAGGTTCCCGTGCGCCGCATGGTCTTCCACGAAATCACGAAGGAAGCGATCCAACGCGCACTGGAAAATACTCGCGAGCTCGACACCGACCTTGTCGACGCCCAAGAAACTCGTCGAATCCTTGACCGCCTTTACGGTTACGAGGTCTCGCCGCTGCTCTGGCGCAAGATTCGTCCCTCCCTGTCCGCGGGCCGCGTTCAGTCGGTTGCAACGCGCTTGGTTGTTGATCGCGAGCGCGACCGCATGTCGCATGTGAGTGCAGAGTACTGGTCGATCGATACCCAGTTTGCTGCTTCGGGTCAGTCTTTTGGCGCAAAGGTTTCGCACATCGATGATCGTCCCGTCGCAACCGGTTCCGATTTCGATGAAAACGGTCGCCTTTCCGCGAAGGCCACAAAGAACGAGGCCTTCCACCTAGACGCCCATTCCGCCCCGCTCTTCGCTACAGCGCTCGAGGCCGCGCGTGATTCCGCGATCGATTCTGTTCAGCAGAAGCCCTACCGCCGCCGCCCGGCAGCGCCTTTTACGACGTCGACGCTGCAGCAGGAAGCGTCCCGCAAGCTCCACTGGAACGCTTCCTCGACGATGCGGACCGCTCAGTCCCTGTACGAGTCGGGTTTCATCACCTACATGCGTACCGACTCCACGGCCCTGTCTTCGCAGGCCATCAAGGCTGCTCGCCAGCAAGCTACGGAACTTTATGGGGCCGAGGCCGTGGCTGAGAAGCCGCGTATCTACGGCACCACCTCTAAGGGTGCGCAAGAAGCTCACGAGGCCATTCGCCCCGCCGGGGATCACTTCCGCACCCCCGCGCAAGTTGCCTCGGTTTTGAATCGTCAGCAGCTTGCACTGTATGACTTGATCTGGAAGCGAACCGTCGCTTCGCAGATGGCAGATGCCCTTGGCTTTACCGCAACCATCCGAGTGCGGACCGACGTTGAGGTCGAAGGTCAGCCTCACGCAGTGCTCTCCAGCGCCTCGGGTACTGTTATTACTTCCCCCGGCTTCAGGCTGGCCTACCAAGAAGGCCAGGACAAGGGACGTTACGACGCGGAAACGACCGATGCTGAGAAGACCCTCCCACAGGTGAGCGAAGGGGAAGTCGCGCTGCTTGAAGAAGCGCAGGCACAGGGACACCAGACTCAGCCCCCGGGTCGCTACACCGAAGCGACCTTGGTGAAGACCATGGAAGAGCTCGGAATTGGTCGCCCCTCGACCTATGCGGCAACGATTCAAACCATTGGCGATCGCGGCTACGTCACCCACCGAGGCCAGTACTTGGTTCCGACTTGGCTGGCCTTCTCGGTCACGCGACTGATGGAAGAGAATCTGTCGAACCTGGTCGACTACGACTTCACGGCATCGATGGAAAACGATCTGGATCAGATCGCGGCGGGAAGCGAAGATCGCCACGAGTTCTTGAGCACCTTCTACTTCGGTGCAGACGGAAAGGGCGACGCTGACGGCCTGAAGTTCCAGGTCGAATCCATGGGAGACGATATCGATGCCCGTGCGGTGAACTCCATTGACATGGGAAATGGTGTCACCTTGCGAGTGGGCCGTTACGGACCCTACATGGAGAAGGCCGATGGGACGCGCGCAAATGTGCCGCCCGAGGTCGCACCCGATGAACTCACCGAAGAGAAGATCGCGGAACTCTTCGCGCTTGCTGCAGATGATGGACGCGAGCTGGGAATCGATCCCGCAAGCGGGCACATGCTGGTTGCAAAGAACGGCCGCTACGGTCCCTACGTGACGGAAATTCTGCCCGAAGAAACCGAGGAAGCGGAAGCTTCTGAAGACGGGAAGCCCGCGAAGAAGACGCGGAAGAAGGCTGCAGCAAAACCGCGCACGGCCTCGTTGTTCAAGTCGATGGATCTGGCGACCATCACGCTGGAGGATGCACTTGCGCTGCTCTCGCTTCCGCGTGAGGTCGGTGTTGATCCCTCTGACGGTGAAGTCATCACTGCGCAAAACGGTCGCTACGGCCCGTACCTGAAGAAGGGCAGCGATTCGCGGACCCTTCCCAGTGAGGATCAGCTTCTGACGATCACCTTGGACGAGGCGCTGGAGATCTACTCTCAGCCCAAGCAACGAGGCCGCGGGGCAGCAAAGCCCCCGCTGCGTGAGTTCGGCGAAGATCCGGTGTCGGGCAAGAAGGTCACCGTCAAGGACGGCCGTTTCGGGCCCTACATCACCGATGGTGAAACCAATGTGACCGTTCCTCGCGCCGAAACCGTCGAGGATCTGACCGCTGAACGCGCGTATGAGCTGCTTGCCGATAAGCGCGCGAAGGGCCCGGCTCCCAAGCGCACCCGTAAGACGACTGCGAAGAAGACAACAACTCGACGCGCGACGAAGAAGACTTCGACAAAGAAGTAATGAGAAGGAATTTTCTTTCGCCCACCCGCTGCCAAAATGGACGCAAATGCCGGTGGGCACTGTCAAGATAGAGACATGAGATCAATGGGTAGTGGTGCACAGGCGGGGCGCGGACTCTTCATCACCTTTGAAGGTGGTGATGGGACCGGAAAAAGTACCCAAATTCAGCGGGTTCGCCGGTGGTTTGAAGAACGCGGACAACAGGTGGTTGTCACGCGAGAACCCGGTGGAACGGAACTGGGAACAACTTTGCGTCAATTGGTTCAGAACGGACCGGAAGATGTTGATCCCCGCACCGAAGCACTTCTGTATGCCGCTGATCGCGCCTACCATGTCGCAACCCTGATCAGGCCGGCCCTTGAACGCGGGGAAATTGTTCTGGTCGATCGCTACATTGACTCGTCTTTGGCTTATCAGGGAGCTGCGCGCAGCTTGGGTGTGGATGAAATCCGCAGCCTGTCTATGTGGGCAACGGAAAGTTTGCTCCCCGATCTCACTTTGCTGATTGATGTTCCACCGGAAGTTGCCGCCAGACGTCGCGGTGGCGAACCGGACCGAATGGAACGCGAATCTATGGAATTTCATGAGCGCGTTCGTCACCAGTACTTGGCGCTTGCGGACTCTGAAGCGGACCGCATCGTCGTCATCGATGGCGTGGGAACTGAAGATCAGGTTTTCAGCGAAATTCGTGGAGTCCTTGAAGAACGCGTTGATGCAGCATTCCAGGGATTGCCCGAAGAACCCGCCGAAAATGCCAAGCTCGTTGAATCTCAGGCCACGCTCTGGGCCCTATTGGATGAGGACGGCATTCTCCTGTGAGTGTCTGGGACGAAGTGGTTGGCCAGGAACATGCCCTGGCGGTATTGCAACAGGCGGCTCAAGGCGCCCGAGCAATCGTCGGCCATGCCCAAGAGGCGCATTCAGCTGCGGAAAATTCCGGCTCCGTGCGCGCAGATGCCTCGTCGCTCGCTCAGCCCACTGATGACCCATCTCGCTCAATGACCCATGCATGGCTCATCACCGGGCCTCCCGGTTCGGGGCGCTCGGTTGCGGCAATCGCTTTCGCAGCGGCCCTTCAATGCACGGGGGAGATCCCCGGGTGCGGACAGTGTCCAGGATGTCGCACCACAATGGCTCGGACGAATGGTGATGTCTCAATTCTCACCACGGAATCCACGCAAATTCGTATCGATGAGGTTCGCCAGATCGTCTTGCGTGCACAGACCGCGCCCTCGCAGGGACGTTGGCGGGTCATCGTCATTGAAGATGCTGACCGCATGATGGAACGCACGGCGAATGTTCTTCTTAAGGCAATTGAAGAACCGCCAGAGCGCACAGTGTGGCTGCTCTGTGCTCCCAGTGCAGAAGACATGATCACAACCATTCGTTCGCGATGCCGGCATCTGGGACTGCGAATTCCAGATCCGCACGCTGTCGCG
>CALIEP010000383.1 GCA_938022345.1 uncultured Actinomyces sp. | reverse complement strand
TCACGACGATTGCCGCCACCGAAAAACATGAGGAACTGCGCAATCGAGGTCACCACGCCCGCCATCGCAGCTGCAACAGAGGAAGTCAGAATGTCACGGTTGTAGACATGCATGAGCTCATGTCCCAACACTCCGCGCAACTCACGCTCGTTGAGCAGCTGCAAGATCCCTTCCGTGCAGCACACCGCCGCATTTGCCGGGTTACGTCCTGTTGCAAAAGCATTAGGAGTCATGGTCGGCGCAACCCACAGCGTCGGCATTGGCTGCCCAGCCGTTTGAGAAAGCTCGCGGACAATGCGATACATCGCCGGTTGCTGAGCTTCGGTAACCGGGTAGGCGTTCATCGAACGCAGGGCCATGGTCGCTGAATTCCAATAGGACCATGCCGTCTGAAGCAAGCCGATTCCTGCGAAGATGAAAATCCACACCGCGCGGCCGGTTCCATAAGCGATGCCCGAGCCGATGAGCAAGAGCAGGGCCCACATTACCCCGAGGAGCAGGGCGGTCTTGAAACCGTTGTGATAGTGACGCGTGCGCATAATCCTCCTTTGTGCGGCTTAAGCGCTAGATGCGACTGGGCCCCGAGTAGTCCTCAAAACGCTCGGGGGCGGAAGGAACACCCATCTCCCCCATTTCGCCGATCAGGTCCTCGTGAACCTCATCCTTGCCCTGGGAAATATCGGTCATCGCACGACGTGACACGACCTTCACGCGCTCGCGCGTTCCACGACCACCGGGAACCTCGCCGAATTGCTCGCCCAGCGCGGCCTCGTAGGCATCAAGAAGCTCCCAGCCCTCCCAGGTTGTGAACTCAACGCCACGCTCACGCAGCAGCGCAACCATGGCCTCGTGACCAACCTCGGAAGAAGTCGCGTGCAGGCGACCGGCCTCGGCGTCCTCAACCAGGTGGGAAATCGTCTGCTGAGCATCGGATTTCGTCGAGCCAATGAGGCCAACGGGACCGCGCTTAATCCAACCGGTTGCATAGATACCCGGAATCACCGGAGCATCTTCATTCTTCGTCGTATCAGAATCAATCACGCGACCCTCGACATTGGGGACAACGCCGGCACGCTTATCGAAGGGCAGCCCGGGGACCGGCGAGGAGTAGTAGCCGATTGCGCGGTAGACGGCCTGTACGGGCCAGGTGGTCATGACACCGGTTCCACGCACGGAGCCATCACCCGTCAGCTCGGTGCGCTCGGTGCGGATCGCACTGACATTACCGTTTTCGTCGGCAAGGATCTCAACCGGAGATTGGAAAAGGTGGATATGGATGCGACGCGAAGCCGTGTGAGACTCGGGATCCTCCATCGCGTAGTTCGTCAGAGTTTTGACAACCTGGCGCTGCTGGTTCGAAGCGCGCAGGGCTTCTTCGGAACCTTCATCGAAGTCAAAGTCATCCTCGGAAACAATGATGTCAACATCGGGAACATGCCCCAACTCGCGCAGTTCCAGCGGCGTGAACTTCACCTGGGCAGGTCCACGACGACCAAAGACATGAACGTCAGTAATGGGATTTTCAGCAAGACCCTGTGCAACGTTTTCCGGGATCTCGGTCACGAGCATGTCTTCTGCGTGCTTCGCCAAGACACGGGAAACATCCAAAGCAACATTTCCCACGCCCAATACGGCCACGGATTTCGCTTCAAGAGGCCACGTGCGGGGGTAATCCGGATGTCCTTCGTACCAGTAGACGAAGTCAGCAGCACCGTAGGACTGGGGCAGATCAACACCGGGGATATTCAGCGGGGCGTCGCGGTCAGCGCCGGTTGCGATGATGATCGCATCGTAGTGCGCGTGCAAGTCATCAATCGTGACGTCGCGGCCAATCTCAACATTGCCCAAAAGACGAATATCACCGCGCTGCAGGATCTTGTACAAGGCGACAATGATCTGCTTGATTCGCGGGTGATCGGGAGCGACACCGTAGCGGACCAGGCCATAGGGGGCGGGAAGGCGTTCAAACAGGTCGATATTCACGTCCAAACCGGATTTGGACAAAATATCCGATGCATAGATGCCAGCAGGTCCAGCGCCGATAACGGCCACGTTGTAGGTGCTCACTCGTATCCTCTTCTCTGGCCACCAAGGAAGGTGACCCTAATCCTGTCCCAATCCTACAATTAGACGACCTGCAGGGCAGCTGAGAAGGTCGAGGCACACCTCAAGAGGTGCGCCGGCCGCACTCAGGCGACGCGGTCCACCATCAGGTGGGCAAAGGAGATCAAAGCTTGCTTGGCTTCCCCATCTGGAAGGTCGGCAATGCATTCAAGAGAGCTATCGCACCACTGACGAGCAAGCTCCCGTGTCTGCGAAACAACATCATGCTCACGCAGGCGTTCAACCAACGCAGCCAAAGCCTGATCGGAGGAAAGATCCCCTCCCAGCATGGACAAAATCTTCTGTCCCTCGGGGTCCAGATTGCCATTTTACTGTGCGCGGCGAAGAAGAAGCACCGGAAGAGTATCCACGCCTTCGCGAAGATCAGTTCCCGGGGTCTTCCCCGAAGCGCCGGCCTCGGGTCCCAAATCAATAACATCGTCGGCGATCTGGAAGGCGACTCCCAAACGCTCACCAAACTGAGTGAGGGCATCAATTGTCGCCTGATCCGCACCCGCGTGCATCGCACCGAATGCCGCTGCAGAAGCCACCAGAGAACCGGTCTTATCAGCCAGCACCTGGATGTAGAACTTCAGCGGGTCATCCCCGTCCTGGGGGCCGAAGGTTTCATTGAGCTGCCCCATGCACAGGCGCTCGAAAGTGATGGCGTGGTTGCGAACCGTTTCATCACCCAAAGTGGCAATCATGGCCGATGCACGTGCAAAGAGGATGTCTCCTGCAAGAATCGCGCGGTTATTGCCCCACAGATGTTGAGCCGATGGAACCCCCCTGCGGGTGGGCGCAGAATCCATGACATCGTCGTGGTAGAGCGAGGCCAAGTGCGTCAGTTCGATACCCGTTGCTGCCGTGAGGACTTCGTTGCTCAGCGCGCGCTCGGGATCACCAAACTGCGCGGCAACCAAGGTCAGCAGGGGGCGCATACGCTTGCCACCGGCCTGGGCCAAGTGAGACGTCAATTCTGTAACCAGGTCCCGAGAGTGGGACACGGCCTGGTGCAAACGGTCCTCAACGGCCTCGAGGCCCGGAAGAATTCGGGCCTCGAGATCAGGAACGTGTAAGTCGATTACGGCGCTCACGGGAGAAGCACAACCACCTGATTGAGTAGAGACAGAACCGGACTCGGGAAGAGCCCAAGTGCAATCGTACCCACAGCACACACGGTAATGGCAACACCTGTGAAACCTTCGGAGCGAACAACCGCAACGTCTTCACGCGGTTCCGAGAAGAACATCACGCGAACCAGACGGAAGTAGTAGAAGGCGGTAACCGCCGAGCATGCCAGCGCAAGCGCAACAAGCCAGGCGTTTCCAGCCGCGAAAGCATCCGAGAAAACGACGAACTTCGCAATGAAACCGCCGGTGAAGGGGATACCCGCGAAAGACAGCAGGAAGATCAGCATTGCCGAGGCCAGGGCCGGGTTGGTCTTTCCAAGTCCCGCCCAGCGACGCAGGTCCGTTACTTCCCCGCCGATGGTGTCCTGATCGTCACGCGAACGCACCAAGGTAATAACCCCGAAAGCACCGATGGTTGCAACCGCATAGGCCAGAACGTAGAAGAGAACGTGTCCTGCGGAGTAGCGGAGCAGCGAGATCACACCCATGAGGATGAAGCCCGCGTGCGCGATCGAGGAATAGGCCAGCATACGCTTGACGTCCATCTGGACGACACCGGCGAAAGTACCCACCAGCATGGTCAAGATGATGACAACAACCATGATCGGGATAAGGCTCCACTGCAGGGGTGCTGCCACGACCTGGAAGAAACGAAGCATCGCGGCAAAGGCCGCAAGCTTCACGGCAGCAGCCATGAAACCGGTTACCGGAGTCGGCGCGCCTGTGTAGACATCAGGAGTCCATGCGTGGAAGGGAGCGGCACCGACCTTGAAAAGCAGGCCGACCATGACCATGACCGTGCCCATGAGCAGAAGAATCTGCATTCCAGCGGTCTGAGCTGTGGGAGTCGCCGCATTGGAGATCAGCAGTGAACCTGAGTAACCGTAAAGGAAGGCCGAACCCATGAGCATAAAGCCAGAGGAGAAGGCACCCAAGATGAAGTACTTCAGGGCAGCTGCCTGCGAGAGCTGACGGCGACGGCGTGCCGTTGCGGCCAGGATGTACAGCGGCAAATACATGACTTCCAGAGCCACGAAGAGCGCGATGTAGGAGTTCGCCGCGGGGAAGATCATCATGCCGCC
>CALIEP010000382.1 GCA_938022345.1 uncultured Actinomyces sp. | reverse complement strand
ACTTCGGGTAAATCGAGATGCTGCTGGGGGACTTCAGGTCAGCCCACCCCAGATCACGCAGGTTGGTCTCAAGCGTGGGAACGTTCGTTGAGAACATCGTCGCCATCAACGCGGCAAGCGACTTCTCATCAAGATTGGATGAGAAGGCCGACGCCATGGCCTCAGGATCAAAGTGGAAGGCACTGCTCATATTCGTTGCGAATTGGCTCATTGTCGCACTGATCTGCTGGCCAATCGTCTGCGAAAGCTGAGTCATCATCTGGGTCATGGCAGTCGCCATGGTCTCTTGAAGAACCTGGCCGATAGCCGCGGAGACCCCGCGCATGAGATTGCCACCAAGCTGGGCGGCGATCTGCGCCGAAATCTGGTTCGCAAGTTCCGTTGACACCTGAGAGGCAACAGAAGCCAGTGCCGGGTCATCCCCAAGTGCCGCTTGCAAGTTCGTCATTAGCTTCTCGCGGTCAACAACTTGGTCAGAAGAGACGGCGGTATTGATCTGTTGAATGACCGAGGGCTGAGAGAAGTACTCAGAGACCAGCGTGGAAAAGTCCGTGGAGCCACCCGCAGCAATCTGGTTTTGCGCGTAGTCCTGGAATCCCTGAAGGATCTGACTTGCCTGCGAACTTAAGTACGTTCCTGCCGTGTCCTTCACAGCGCCGTTTGCCAGCGTCTTGCGGATAATTGCCGGGAAGTCAACGTTTTGCAGTTGTGGAACGCTCTTGCTGAGCTCTCCCAGGTTGAGCTTCGAGGGATCGATCTGCACGGCCGAACCATCGGCAGGAACAAGCTTCGAAAGATCGATATTCGACAGGTCCATGCCCGACAAATCAAGGTTCGAGAAGTCAAGGCTGGACAGGTCCATTCCGCTGAAATCTAGGCCCGAGAGGTCCATTTGCATGGCCGAGGGGTCGATAGAGAATGCCGCAGAGAGCTTGTTTTGATCGACCGTGAACAAGCTGGACATGTCAAAACCGCTGGAACGGTCCTTCGAGGAATCCGCAAGCTCTTGGAAAGTCTTACCCGTGAACACGTCGGTCTTCGGGTTCGCCCGCTGATCCTTGACGATCTGACTATCCTCGGCCTCGCGAATGATCTGGCGGGTCAGCTCAGGGGTGTAGGCGAGGCCCTGGCGCAGTGCTCCCCCATGCGAAGAATTTGGCTTCACGATTGCGCTAATGCGCAGCTCTTGGCCCTGGTCGATCAGTTTCTTCATGAATTCTTTATCGGAAGAGTGATCCGACCAGACCTTGTAGTTTTCGTCCCATGTGTACTTTGCGGCGGCGTTGATGCGCTTGTACTTAATCCCCAAAATCTTGTCGTAATCGTACGAGGCCGCGGGGGCGTCGCTCGCCGAAGGTGAAGGACTCGGAGTGGCAGAGTTCTTCTCGCCAATGGTCCCCGAGTAGTACTGACGCATCATTTCGTCGAATTCCTTGTGGTCTTTCAGACCCAGGACATACTCCATTAGGTTCGACATATTGCCGTCTTCATCAATGACAAGGACGACTTCAGACGCGGAAGTTGGCCAGTGGCCGGCAAGAACATCGTAGGCGGAGGTATATAAAGAGGATTGCTGCGGCATTTGATAGAAGGCGTTGGTGGCCACCAACGAGGACATAGGACTTCCACGGAAGCTCGTTTCCATTCGACTCATCGCTTGGTCAGGGCTGACCTGAATATTGTCCTTTGAGGTATCTGCCTGGAAAATCTGCGGGGTGACATCGTAGTCGTATTCGATGGCATTGACGTAAGAGTTAACCTTTCCGCCGTTTCCATCGAGGAAGGCCTTCAACGAAGCCAAGTCATTCGTCTTCGTATCACGAATATCATCTGCAAGAGTCCTTAGTTTAGAGACCCCAACTTTGCCATCGCTCGGCTTCTCACTGCTAGCGGCTTCCACTTGCGCAGACAGGGCACTGGACATGTCCATCCCGCTCTTTTGAATGGTCAGAGGGTATGCGCCCAAGGTTTCTTCTTCTGTTTGGGCGATGTAAGCATTCGTGCCGTTCGCAAGGGCCAAAATTGCTGCGATACCAATGATTCCGATAGACCCCGCGAAAGAGGTCATCAGGGTACGGCCCTTCTTCGTCATCAAGTTATTAAAGGACAGGGAAAGCGCGGTCAGGAATCCCATTGAGGTACGGCGCACCGGCTTGGCCTCGCGAACTTCTTCAGTACCCGGGACGAAAGGACGCGAATCGGCAATCACTTCACCATCCGCGAGCTCGACAATGCGGGTCGCGTATTGGTGCGCAAGCTCCGGGTTGTGGGTCACCATGATGACCAGACGGTCTTGGGCAACGTCTCGCAGGAGGTCCATGACCTGAACGCTGGTCTTTGAATCCAGAGCACCGGTCGGTTCGTCAGCCAAGAGGATTTCAGGGTCATTGATGAGCGCTCGAGCAATAGCGACGCGCTGCATCTGGCCGCCAGAAAGCTGTGAGGGCTTCTTCCCAACGTGCTCGGCAAGCCCGACGCGTTCCAAGGCTTCCATCGCCCGCTTGCGGCGTTCGCCTCGGGAGACACCGGAGAGGGTCAGCGCCAACTCAACG
>CALIEP010000381.1 GCA_938022345.1 uncultured Actinomyces sp. | reverse complement strand
TGTGGGGGTCGGCGCCTGAGTGGTTGTTGTGGGGGTTGGCGCCGGAGTGGTTGTAGTTGGGGTTGGCGCCGGAGTCGTTGTAGTTGGGGTCGGTGCCGGAGTTGTGGTGCTCGGGGTCGGCTCTGGAGTCGTCGTAGTCGGTGTGGGGTGAGGCAATGAGGGGTTGTCGTCGGTGGAACCACCACCATCGGCCGTGATTACCGCTTTTCCGACCAATGCAACAGCGTTGACAGAGGCGTTGTTAGTGAAGGTCGCAGACTTACCGACCATCGCCGGGTTCTTGATCTTGGTGTCATAGGAGATCGAATAGATTGCGTTTCCGTTGCCCTTTGGCCAAGTCGCGGTGAAACCGCTGCCGTCGGCCTTCTTCGTGACGGTGAAGGTGCCGCCGTTCAGAGCATCGCCATTCGACACCGTTGTGGAATCGCCCAATGGGAAGTCATCTCCGTTAGCCCACACTGACATTGAGGGCTCGTTGGCTAGGGTGTAGCCACCATTATCATTCGTGAAGGTGTCGTCAACAGTGATGGTCTCGACTGAGATTCCCGACTCCACGACGTTGATCGACCAGTTAATCAACGAAGGATCATCGGAGTCGACTGTTCCGCCCTTGTTGTGTTTGGTGGTTTTTCCGATATTGGTATCGCCAATTCCGGTCCCGTCACCGGGGAGCTGAACTGAAACGGGCTTGCCATCAATCAAGAAGGACACTGCGCCAGCAGTGGTCTTTGCAGCTGCGCTCATCTTTGCCCAACCTGAACCGGTGATGTTCTGGTGGGAGTTTGCGTAGTCTGTGAAGGTGCAGGTGATAACCGCTCCCGGCTCAGGTGCGGGAGCAGAGCAATTGACAGCGACCTGACCATCAGGGGCGGTCATGTCGAATTGAAGTTGTGTACCGGTCGCAGCGAAGGTGTTGAGCTCCGGGGGTGCTTGGATGGTGAAGGTATCTCCCTGGCTGATTGTCTTCCCTGTTCCATCGATAGTGAAGTCAACCTGCATCATGGTGCCAACGCCAAGCTTCGTCGAGGAGCTGACTCCAGAGAGTTTGACATCCTTGACGATGTCGTTGACGGTTGCAGCCTGTGACACGCCTTGAGAAACGACGAAATAGGCTAATGCAAGGAAACATGCGAGGAGCATTGAAAGCCCCGAAATCGCTGATCTTGTGAGAGTTTGAACGCGTATTGACACCTGAAAATCTCCTGATTGATTTGTGTGGGATATCTAAATGTTAGTCAATTCAGGGATGAATTCACAAATATCTGGAACGGTCTAAAAGTTCTCAGGTGGCTTTCTCAGTGCATCATTCTGGTTGACCATGCTGCCAATCAGTGTTGTCGTATGGGTATCATTGCAGGTCAAAAGTGCTTTGTGCTTCGAGTTGCAAAGTTTGGGGGAGGTAGTGTGATTCTGGTCGCAGTACATACAACAAAACCCTCGCGATGCGAGGGTTTTATCTGGTGGCTCCGACCGGCGTCGATCCGGTGACCTTTCGATTTTCAGTCGAACGC
>CALIEP010000380.1 GCA_938022345.1 uncultured Actinomyces sp. | reverse complement strand
TGCACCCAACACGCTTTCCAAGCGTGCGCCATAGGCCACTAGGCGAATCCTCCGGAGCGTGAAACACGCACCTCGTAATGCTAGCGGAATTCGTCGAAATCACGAAATTTTCACGCCAGCTTTCAGCGTGGAATCCCTCACGAAGAGCGCCAGAATAATACCATCCAGAGCAGGAACCAGATCAGAATCCCTACAACTCCGGCGATAATTGCCGCAATCGACGCCCTGCGTCCCACACCGTTCATGCCCGTCGAAGCGACAAGTCCAATGATTCCCAGAATCACGGCTGCAATCGCGGGAAAGAAGAATATTGAGAGCGTGCTTACCCACGCCGCAATATTTGCAATCGTGTTGACCTGCGGTTTGGGAGACGTGTAACCGGGGCTTGCAAACACATCAAGCAGCGAGGTGTCGTCACTGCCCGGGAATACCATACTCTGCGGTTGTTCGGACTTTGGATGCCCTAAGTGTGGAGTTGGTCCATAGGGGTCCAGGACGGTCGAGGCCGTTGCTGGATTGGCAGCATTGCTCGCGCTTGTCCCGCTGCCGCCCGGAGCATAGGGATTGAGTGCCATGAATATCCTCCGATACTCCTGCGACCTACACACATTGATTCTTTCCTCAAGCATGCCATATCTCATGCCTTCAAGGTCAATTCCGCGGTATTACGCCACAACCGGACGAAGGAGAACACTCCTGTGAGGCGCCACATAGCGGGCACTTTCACACAACACTCAGATTTCGGTCTATGCTGGTGTTCCGACCGGTTTCGGCCCAGACCTTTTAACTGATCGGAGATTTAGCAGCATGTCTGTTGCACAATCAGGATTCTTCCGCTGGAAACTTCATGGCGATGGCACCAGTATCGCTCCCGGGGACGTAGTTCTTCCCGGCGAACGTCTTTCTTGGCCTCGAACAATTGGAATTGGCGCACAACACGTCGTTGCAATGTTCGGGGCAACTTTTTTGGTTCCTTTGCTCACCGGGTTCCCACCATCAACAACATTGTTCTTCTCGGCAATTGGAACGCTCCTCTTCTTCCTTATCACTGCAGGACGACTCCCAAGTTATTTGGGGTCGTCCTTCGCTTTAATTTCGCCGATCTTGGCAGTCTCCGGAACTAAGGAACTTGGCCCGAGCTTCGCACTGGGCGGCATCATCGCCACCGGCGCAACCCTGGCTCTTGTCGGCATCATCGTTCACTTCGCAGGTGTGCGCTGGAT
>CALIEP010000379.1 GCA_938022345.1 uncultured Actinomyces sp. | reverse complement strand
GGGCGTGGCCTCGTGGAGGTTTGGCGCGGGCCGTGCAGTCAAGGATGATCCGGTACAGGCTGGTGCGGGTATCGAAATCCACGCCAAGCCCGGTGATCAGGTCAAGGCGGGCCAGCCGCTCTAAACCTTGCACACCGCCGCCGAATGGCGCATTCCCCGCGCTCTTGAAGCGCTGGACGGGGGAGTGGCAATTAGCGAAACCGCACCCGCTCCTCGTCACATCATTTTGGACCGCGTGGGCTAAGACTTTCACCAGACCAAGCAAGCGACACCAACACCACACACGTATTGGAGTAAACAACCATGAAATCGACACCGCATATCAACCCGACCGCCCCCATTGCGCCGACCATCTTGCTGCCCGGAGATCCGCTACGCGCCAAGTTCATTGCCGAAACTTACCTTGAAGATGCGCAGCAATTTAACGCGGTGCGTAACATGCTGGGCTTCACCGGTACCTACCAGGGCACCCCGGTATCCGTTATGGGCTCGGGTATGGGTATTCCTTCGATCTCGCTGTACGCGTGGGAACTCATCCACGTCTTTGGTTGTACAAAGCTCATCCGCGTGGGTACGTGTGGCGCACTGCAGCCGGGAATCAACCTTTACGATGTCGTCATCGCACAGGGAGCGTGCACGAACTCGAGCTTCATCGATCAGTACAACATCCCGGGAACCTATGCCCCCATTGGTTCCTACCGCCTGATCGAGGCCGTGCGCGCGAACGCAAAGGAAAAGGGCGTGACCACCCACGTGGGTAACGTCCTCTCCTCGGACACTTTCTACAATGCCTATCCGACCTTTAATGAGCGCTGGCAGAAGATGGGCATCATTGCCATCGAAATGGAGACTGCGGGCCTGTACGCGACTGCCGCCGAAGCCGGGGTTGAAGCTCTGGGAATCTTTACCGTCTCTGACTCGCTGGTGACCGGTGAAGAAACCACCGCACACGAGCGTCAGACCGCCTTCACCCAGATGATGGAAATTGCGCTTCCTCTGGCGCAGATCTGAGGACCTGAAAAAGGAAAAGTATGAAGAAGTCTGAAGTTGCACATCTGATC
>CALIEP010000378.1 GCA_938022345.1 uncultured Actinomyces sp. | reverse complement strand
GCAGGCCTCCGGCTACCGTGGCCAGCGCTCGCGCATGTACCGCAAGGCCAAGGAACAGGTCACGCACTCATTCGTGTACTCCTACCGTGACCGCAAGGCGAAGAAGGGCGATTTCCGTCGCCTGTGGATCCAGCGCATCAACGCTGCTTCCCGCGCACAGGGCATGACCTACAACCGTTTCATCCAAGGCCTGAACCTGGCCGGTGTTGAGGTCGACCGCCGCATGCTCGCCGAGCTGGCCGTCAACGACATCGCCACCTTCAACGCTCTTGTTGAGGTTGCGAAGAAGGCTCTGCCCGCCGACGTGAATGCGCCCAAGGCCTGAGCATTCAGTGAGCAGCTTTTCCGAACGCCCGTCCATCCTCGATAATCCTCGCGCTGATCGCGTGAAGAAAGTCGCGGCATTGGCCGGGCGTTCGGCGCGCTCAAAGCAAGGAAAGATCCTTGTTGAGGGCCCCCAGGCAGTTCGCGAACTGGTCCGATACCGTTCGTCCTTCGTTGAAGACGTCTATTACACTTCGGCAGCGGCACAAACGCATCCCGATGTTATTGACAACGCCGAGAGACTCTGTCGCTGGGTTCATGAAGTCAGTGACGAGGTCTCTGAAGCGTTGAGCCGCGATAGTCAGGGAATTTGCGCAGTTGCACGTACAGAGGCAATTGAGTCCGTCCTTCCCGAAATCCAAAGTGGGGATACTCTGGTTGTCATTGCTCAGGGGAGAGACCCGGGTAATGTTGGCACCATCATACGTACCGCGGATGCGATGGGGGCTCGGGCAATTGTCAGCGTCAAGGGAAGTGTTGATTCTTCCAATCCAAAGGTCATTCGCTCCTCTGCTGGCTCGCTTTTCCATCTTCCCATCGTCCCCGCTGCGTCTTTTGGTGAGGCCTGCCAGACTTTGCGCGGCATGAATGCTGTAATCCTCGGGACTTCCGGTGCGCAAGGTGCCTACAGCCTGACCTCATTAATGTCGTATGCCGCCTGGGAAAGACGCGGCTGGCTTGCTCAAACCCACGCATGGGTCTTCGGAAACGAGGCACAGGGAATGAGTGACGAAGAAATGGCCGCATGCGATGCTCTGGTGATGATTCCCATGAGCGGAAAAGCTGAATCACTCAACGTCGCAAGCGCGGCTGCTATGTGTCTCTTTGCGTCGCAGAGCGCGCGTGGGGGAGTAGGAACTCTTTAAATACTGTCTCGACAATAAAAGCCCGGCGCATCGGTTGCTCAATAGGCAACTGACGCACCGGGCATTTGTGTTTATGGCTTACTTAACCTTCTTGATGCGCATGATGAGCCATGCGGCAATCAGGACGATAACGATCGCAACAACGAAGACGATCGTGTAGGCCGAGGTTGGTGTTGTTGTTGTATTGGTGACCTTCTTGACGATCACAACGATTGCAGAGGTCATCAAAGAACCAACCACCATCGATAGCGTGTTCGCCAGGTTCAAAATTCCCAGGTCCTTTCCGGCCTCGTCGGGGTTGGGAAGGACCGAGACATTGAGCGCCTGATCGATCGCGTTGTACACGCCGTATCCAAGGCCGGCGATTCCCGCAAAGAGGTACATGCCTAGCGCAGAGTGGAAGATTAGCGGCATTGCGGAACCGATGGCGAAGAGGACGCTTGCAAGCGCCACGGGGAGCTTACGACGGCCGATGTAGTCGGTAATCGGACCCGCGCCTAAAGCCGCGACCAGTGACACTGCCAGAGTAATCACTGCCATCGAGGCAATAAGCTCTGCTGCAAGCGTGGTTGCATTCGACTGGCCAGCGAAGATGTAATCCTGCGCAATGTAGAGCAGGTAGGTGTTAATCATCCAGTAGCCGCCCATCATCAGGGTGCGGCCAATAAGTGCGTAGTAGAAATCAGGTGCGTTCTTCGGCGGGCGGAAGGATTCGAGGATGCGCTTTGCTGAGAAGCTCTCATCAGATTCGCCCCGATTATCGCCTTCTCGTGGCCAGATGATCACGGTGATAATGCCGATCGCAGCAAAGACAGCAGCGCCCAGAAGCCAGCCGTGGGTCAGGCCATTGTCTTGCTTGAGAAGGCGAGCTCCCACCAAGTTACCGATGGTTTGACCCGCTGCGATTCCGGCTCCATAGAAGCCCGAAATCGTTCCGCGGACTTCGTCGGGAATACGGTCAGACATCGTTGCCACGAAGGGGGCAAGCATAACGTTGTATCCCAACTGGGCGGTGCACCACAGCAAGAGAATCATCGGGAAGGAGTTCTGGTTCAGTGCAAGCAGTGCCATTGCGCCACCGGCAATGAGACCACCGATGATGATCCAGGGAGTGCGCTTA
Source organism: uncultured Actinomyces sp. (assembly GCA_938022345.1). Classification (GTDB taxonomy): domain Bacteria; phylum Actinomycetota; class Actinomycetes; order Actinomycetales; family Actinomycetaceae; genus Pauljensenia. The sequence continues at coordinate 2,246 of CALIEP010000378.1, read as the reverse complement.
CCGAAACGTGAACGCGTGAGATCGGAGAAAGTTCCGAAAATAACGTTTGCGAGCAGGGCAACAACCGAACCAACCGCGTTGATCGTGCCCAGCATTGATTCCTTGCCGGCTGCGTTAATGTTCTCAAGCACCGCCGGCAAAATGACGGAGGTCAAGGCGACCCAGGGGATCGCGCAGGCAACCGCACTGAGGGTGAAACCGACACTCAGGAGGATGAGGTTGATTCGCTTTTCTCTTGGCTGTCGAAAAACCTTGCTCATCTTGGCTCCTTGGCTTGTCAGATGGTGGCAACCGGTGGGTGGGCAAGAAGGTCGTCAGTGCGATGCTGACCTTCACTATCGATCCAAGTTAGGGAAGCGATAGAGCCGGTCTCAGTGGGGGTAGCAGGATTGAAAGTCAGCTGTGCGCTGGTCTCCTTGCCTTCCCAAGTAAGCGTGAGTGCTTCGCCATCGCGTTGGTAAGAGAAGTTTCCGTCAAAGGCCGGAAGGGTATTGCGGAATACGCACAGCGCGTTGAGGGCCTGAACAACTGGGCGCTTGAGGTTTTCTTCAACCTCTTCGGCGGTGTAGTAGTGACGGTTGATGTCACGGCCAACATTGGTGCGCTTGAGCAACTCCATGTCATTGGCGCCGGCCATTGCGCCCACGTAGTAGACCTGGGGGATCCCGGGTAGGAAGAACTGAACTGCTCGCGTGGCAAGGTAGTGCTGGTCATCGCATCCCAGAGCGGAGTAGTACGTGGAGTTGACCTGGTAGAGATCCAGGTTCGAGGCCGCCGCGCCGGTGGCTTCGCGCGATTCCCCGTGGGTGTTTGCGTGGATTGTCTCGACGAGGCGGTCGACGTCGGGATCTGCAACCAATCCCTTGAGAGAACGGTCCAGTTGGTCCGAACCGATGTCGATGACGCCGATTCCATCGTGGGTGTCCAGTACGGTTACCGCATTATTGGGACGCACGTTGATCCAGTGTTCAAGAGCATCGACATTGCCAGAGAAGATTGAGTGGAGGAGAAGCGGGGGAAGTGCGAAGTCATAGACGCGATCGACCTTGCTGGCAATGTCGATTTGCTTCTTGTAGTAGGAGTGAACCTCGATCAGAGTTTCTAGACCGCGCTTTGCGCCTTCTTCTTTAATGCGTTCAATCAAACGGAAGGTCTTAGGGATCATGAAGCAGGAGGTGCGTGCTTCCTTAGCTCCATATCCGACTGCATCAAGGCGGATCGAGGAAACATGGCTTGCGCCCAGCTGGTCGAGGATTGACATGAGGTAATCCCAGCCCTGCTTCGAATCGGTATCGATATCGACCTGCTGCGGTGTGAAGGTTGTCCAGACCAGGCGGGTCTTATCGCCCCAGGTGTAGTGGGTGAGTGGAAGGCCCGGGCGAGGACGGTAGATGCCAGCGAGCTCTTCTTCAGTGACACCTTCGGGGAAAACACTCGACAAGGTCAGGAACATTGGCGCGAAAGGACTATTTTCGCCATTCTTCATAACGTCTTGGAACTGCTCAGATTCCCACGAGACGTGGTTGACGATGGTGTCGACCATGATTTCGTGGGTCTTTGAGAGCTCGGCTACGTCGTCCCAAGAACCAAGACGCGGATCAACCTTTGTGTGGTCTACAGGATCGAAACCAGCGTCAGCACCATCGAAGGGAGTGAAGAAAGGGAGGATGTGAACGCCTTCGTACACCCCCGAGAAATGCCGACGCAGTGTTTCCGTCAGCGAGGAAATCGTATCGCCACCGAAACGGTCGGCGTAGGTGATGAGCTGAACCTTATTTTGCATGGTTTCCCCTATTCTGGTGGTGTGCGATCGGTGCACATGCCCCCTCAAAATGGTGTTCCCAAACACATAACATCTGTGAACGTTTTTAGAATAGCGTTTACTTAACTAAATGCTTCATGGAGTCCACGATCTGCAGCAAGCAAATAAATGTATTTTTGCTGGAAAACTTCTGGGAAGAGTGTCTCCTTATCTCGCAAACCCTATTTGACCTGTACTTTCAGAGAATTGGGTTGCTCAGGTTGATTCTATGATGGCTGGGACCAAAGGCGGGGTAGCGGAGAGAAAACAAAGAAAAAGGCCGAACTCGCAAAGCGAGCTCGGCCGATCTCAGTCTGGATCAGGCAGCGCGAACGACTCGATCAGACTTCAGGCACTTGGTGCACACGTTCAGGCGCTTGGGCGTCCCATCGACCAGGGCGCGAACGCGCTGAATGTTCGGATTCCACCGGCGGTTGGTGCGAAC
>CALIEP010000377.1 GCA_938022345.1 uncultured Actinomyces sp. | reverse complement strand
GACCTCCGGGTTATGAGCCCGGCGAGCTACCGAACTGCTCCACCCCGCGTCGGTACCTATAAAAGGTACCCTCTATTAACCAAATGACACAAATCGAGCAGGGGTGATATGAGTCATGCGCTCTTTCCTACAAGCACCTCAAAACTGGATGGAACTGAGGGTGCCACCACCTAATATGCGGGCATGACTTCTTCGAGCTTCTTCACAATCGTTTTATGCCTCTTACTGTGCGGCACATCGTGGGCACTTGGAAAACGCATGGGACAGACACAGACACGCCTCGACCTATCTGAGAAGCTCGTAAGCGCACAGACTCAGGCAACAGAATTACGCGCCCGACTCGATGAACAACGGGATATCCAATCCCACCTCACTGACTCACAAAACCAAGCGCTCCATCATGAGTCCATCAATCATCAACGCCTTATGCAAAGCCTCATGCCTATCAACGAAGGGATGCGGCTCCTGCAAACTTCGGTGACCTCACTTGAACGCCAACACGCAGCACAACTAGCAGCACTGGGGCAGCAACTTCAATTGAGCCGCATTTCAGAAGAGCGTCTCCGTCAATCTGCTGATGAGTTATCTCGAACTTTATCGCACTCACTTCTGCGTGGTACGTGGGGTGAAGCTCAATTACGTTCTTTAGTTGAGTCTGCAGGGCTACTTGAACACGTTCACTTCAACACCCAGGTCTCGCTTGCCCAGCGCTCAAAACGTCCCGATATGCTAATCCTTTTGCCAGAGGACAAGTGCATCCCCATTGACTCAAAAGTCCCTCTCAGCGCTTTCCTCGATGCACAGGCCAGGGACGAAGAACAGGATAAGAGCGATTTAAATTCCCCGGAAAAGCCCACGGAGTCTTACGAACAACTCATGATCGCCCATGCACAGTCCCTTCGCAGACACGTGACAGAACTGGCCAAAAAAGAATATTGGAAGGAACTCCCCTATTCAGCCGACTACGTCATTGCGTTCATACCCGCAGAGTCAATCCTGTCCACTGCACTACGCTACGATCCATCTCTCATGCATGATGGACTTGAAATGAATGTCGTCCTTGCCTCCCCCACTTCAATGTGGGCGATTCTTCGAACGGTATCTTTTACATGGCGCCAGGAAAACTTATCCTCACAGGCCACTGAGATTATCCAGCTTTCTCAAGAACTCTACGAACGCCTTCGAACACTAGGAAAACATGCAACAAAAGTGAGCAATGCACTCAATAACGCCTCACAGTCGTGGAATTCCTTTCTAGCTTCCTTCGAATCTCGCGCTCTGGTCAGTGCACGGAAGCTATCGGGATTGAGTGCTGAGACGCAGCCCATCGATACAGTCAAAGTAGAAGCACGCTCTTTGGACGATGATCTATTCAAGAGAAATCAACTGGGGAAAAGCCCTGAAAAGCCTACTTGCCTAGATCCGACGGAAAACCTGGATACGCCAACGGAGAGCGTCTCCTGAAGGACCGCGCCACTGGGCATCACTGGCCTCAGTATCTAATTGCCAGGTGGAAGGATCGATCTCAGGGGCGTACACGCCACTGGTACAAGAGCCAACACGCGCCCGCGCCTCTTCCTTCAAGTCGAGCACAGAAACAACAAGCTCATCGACAACGTCCATAGCCAAGCGATAGATCTGTGCTCCGCCTGTCACCCAAACTCGTTCGCTTCCACGCAAGGCAGCATCTTTTTGCCCGCACAGTAAGGCCTCGTCAATCGAATGAACGACTTGAGCACCGTCAATAAGCAAGCTAGGGTCGCGAGTCACAACAATCGATGTCCGCCCCGGAAGAGGGCGCCCCAAAGCATCCCACGATGAACGCCCCATAATGATCGGGCTATTCATAGTCACTGACTTAAAGTGAGCAAAGTCGTCGGGAACCCGCCAGAGCAGGTCTTTGCCGGAGCCTAAAAACCCATCTTCTGTCTGGGCCCAAATCGAAGCAACGGGGACCTTTCCCCCTGTTACCGTCTCCATAGAAGGAGTCGATGCGAAGGATGTTGCCTCCACGACACTCACACGGCCACCGGCGCCTTGATCGTCGGATGATGCTCATAACCGACAATCTCAACATCATCAAAGCCGTAAGAGAACATCGAATCAGCCTTACGGAGTTTCAAAGTCGGGAAGGGATAGGGTTCACGCGAAAGTTGCTCAGTGACCTGCTCTACGTGATTGGAATAGATGTGGCAGTCGCCGCCAGTCCAAACAAAGTCTCCGACCTCAAGGCCAGCTTGTTGGGCGAACATATGAGTGAGGAGCGAATAGGAGGCAATATTGAAAGGAACACCAAGGAACATATCTGCGCTGCGCTGGTAGAGCTGAAGCGAGAGACGGCCATCAGCAACATACAGCTGAAAGAATGCGTGACACGGCTCCAGAGCCATCTTCGGCAAGTCTCCGACATTCCAGGCTGAGACAATCATTCGGCGAGAATCTGGGTTCGTCCTCAATGTCTCCAAAACTTGGGAAATCTGGTCGATTTCGCGACCATCGCCGGCATTCCAGCGTCGCCACTGAACCCCATAAACTGGCCCGAGATCGCCATTTTCATCGGCCCATTCGTTCCAAATGCGCACGCCGTTTTCCTGAAGCCAGTGAACATTGGAATCACCACTCAAGAACCATAAAAGCTCACCGATGATCGACTTCATGTGGACACGCTTGGTCGTGATCAGTGGGAATCCCTTTGAAAGGTCGTAACGCAGCTGGGCACCAAAAAGCGAACGAGTACCCGTGCCGGTGCGATCGGACTTTTCGGCTCCCTCACGCATGATCTTTGCCAGCAGATCCTCGTACTGTCGATCAATCTGGTTCACTGCTGTTCCTTTCCAGCTGTCCCAAAGGTCACTCTTTTCGTCGGTACCTACAAGCCTAGTGGTAGGCACCGACGAAAAGCCGACCGACTCTCAGAATTAGCGAACCTGCTCCGAAGCAATGTGCAGAGTGTGCGGGACCGGGTGAGAAATCGTATGTGCGATAGTACAGTGACGCTCGATTGCGGCCTCGGCACGTCGAAGAAGCGAAGCAGTTTCTTCCTCACTAAGCGCTGAGAGATCCTGAAGGAGCTCGATTTCCATCGAAGTGAAGCGGTCTTCGGCCTCGTCGTACTCGGCTGAAACTCCGGAAATCTGAGCAAAATCGTCACCCAGAACCGCAGCAAAACGCGCATCAGAGGACATCGCATTACATCCTGCGAGCGCGAGCTTGAGAAGATCCCCGGGGCTAAAGCGTCCCGGACCATCCCCTACTAAGATCTCAGCGCCTCGAGCATTACGCGCAACGTACTGACGGACCCCGGTACGTTCAAGGTACAAGGGGTTTGAGGGGCCCGAGGCCGCTGGCACAGATTGAGTAGTTTCTTTGATTTCTTCTGCCATGATCTGTCCTTCGTGTTGTTGTTGTTCCAGTGCAACCAATAATCGCAAATATTTATTCCACAGCTACTGTGCAATTGGGTACTCGCCCGCATGAGCGATCAGCCAGTTATTCACGATGCGTCGATCCCGCTCAAAAGCCTGAGAAAGACGCTCAGAAACGGTGTTTTCAACGCTTCGCCCAATAAGCGGAATAAGCACATGGTAGTCGCCATCCACATGCCACTGACATTGATTCACGTCCCCACTGACAGCTGTCACGGTCTGGGTAAACTCAGCAGAAACCGGTAGTCCTTTAACGGCAAGTGTGCACTTTGCTCGAAACTCACCCGGTGCTTCCTGAACCCATACTTCGTCGTATTCAACACGTGCCTTATTGGCGACGAGGCTTCGCACCTTCGCAGGGACCACCTCGGGGTTGACACACCCCCACGCGCTCACGGTCCGTTGCTGAGGATTCTCAATGATCGGGTCCTTCAAAAGAGGCCCGATTCGTTCCATAACGAAGCCCGGAGTCGTACTAATTTCGACGAATTCCTCAGGCGAGCATTGATAGTGTGCATCTCCATTGAACTGCATGCCAATCCTATCCACGTATTTCTTTGTGTTCGCCTGAGAAGAAGGCGAACACCATCGTTGCGATTGTATCCTCGCTGTCCGATGATTCTCACAACTTCCGCTATGACGCTATTGTGAATACATGCCCACACTGACCCAGATCGCTGAATCTGCATCTGCTACTCCCATTCCCACAGGTGCGATCGAGCTATTACATCGGCTTCTTGAAGATTGGCAGGTCATCGCTGACCTTGCCGCTGCAGACTTAGTTCTGTGGCTTCCCACAGATGACAATCGGTTTATTGCAGTTGAAAGTTGCCGTCCATCGACGTCAGTTACCGTGCACGCCGAGGATCCACGAGGCCTTTATCTGCCGCTTGCTCGCGAGGCTGAGCTTCGTCGCGCCATGGAAACCTGCGAAGTCGTTCGACCAACTGCGGCGCACTGGGCTGGCACGTACTCGATGATGGAGACCTGCGTTCCAATCCCCTACCAGGGCGAGGTTGTTGCTGTACTGACCCGCGAAGCAAATCTCTCTTCCCCCCGCTCTGTTCAAGGTTTTGACACGTGGACTGGAGACGCCGCGGATGTCCTCTGCGAAATGATTTCTCGCGGTGAGTATCCCTACGATTCTGCCCCGACAATCACTGGACACGGCGTTCCTCGCGTCCAGGACGGTGCCATTTTGATTGACCCTGAGGGCAAGGTTCTACAGGCAACCCCGAATGCGACCTCGTGCTTGCGTAGTTTAGGCATTCGGGAATCTGTTCTTGGAGAGGTGCTTGCGCAACGCATTACCGACGTTGTTTCTGACTCGACAATCGTTGAAGAGTCCTTAGCAGTAGTTGTTATGGGTCGTGCGCCTTGGCGCGTTGAATTGAGTGTTCAGGGCTCAACAGTCACAATGCGTGCTCTTCCTTTATTTAACGGACGCAAACGTTTGGGCGCTGTCATTTTGACTCGCGATCTGTCCGAACTGCGTAGACGCGAGCAGGAATTGATGACGAAGGATGCAACGATTCGCGAAATTCACCATCGTGTGAAGAACAACCTGCAAACCGTTTCCGCGCTATTGCGTCTCCAAGCACGTCGTTCTGACTCCGAAAGTGTTCAAACGGCACTTCAAGAGGCCGAACGCCGTGTTCAAGCGATCGCTACCGTCCACGAGGCTCTTTCTCAAAATGTTAATGAACAGGTAGATTTCGACGAGGTCGCACGAACAATCGTCCGCATGGCAGGTACGGTAGCCTCAACCGATCATTCCGTTGACGTAGTGACAACTGGAGAATTCGGTAGCCTTGAGGCCCCTCAGGCTCAGGCAATGGCAACGGTCTTGAATGAACTTGTGTCAAATTCGGTTGAGCACGGACTTGCCGACAAGGACGGGCTGGTTCAAGTCCATGCTGAACGTAATGAAAGCCAGCTCACGGTCACCGTTTCAGACAACGGGGCAGGAATCCAACCCGGGCGGGCGATGACCGGTCTGGGAACTCAGATTGTCAACCAAATGGTCCGTGCAGAACTTCAAGGAAATATTGAATGGCTGCCAGGAGCCGAATGCGGAACTACCGTCGTGATCAGGGCCCACCTGAATAACTAAGAGCCCAACATAGCGAAAAACCGCTTCTCATCTCCTGGTTGTCAACGATACCCGACGTGAAACGGCTGTGGGCCCGGGTGAGTAGTCCTCACCCGTGCCCACGCCTTTACTCATATTGAGCTATCAGGAACCGGAGCCGCTTTGGGCGTCCAGCTTCTTTTGGGCATCGATAGCCTTCGTCAGAGCATCATTTAGACGCTTCTGTGATTCACCATAGGCTGCCCAGTCGTTGTTCTTCAGTGCATTCTGACCATCTTGGATGGCCTGGTTAGCATCTTGAAGCGCCGAAGCAAGCTGCTTGGAGGGCTCGCTTTCCGCTTGGTTTTGTTGATCGCCACCGCCCTTATTCTTATCGGCAGATTGATCACCGCCGGCGACCTTTGCAGCGGAATCACCGCCAAAGGTTTGGTCAAGGGATTCTGCCAGTGTGGGCGCAAAACCAACTCTGTTACCGAAGGCTGTCAGCACAAAACGCAAGACCGGGTAGTTTGCTCCACCCGAACCCTGGATGTAGACCGGCTGGACGTATAGCAGGCCACCACCTACAGGCAGAGTCAACAAGTTACCCCTGATAACCGTGGAATCAGACAGGTTCAAAACATTGAGCTGTGAGGCAATCGTTTGGTTGGTGTCATACGCGTTCTGGATCTGTCCCGGACCGGGGACCGTCGTCGAGGACGGAAGCGCAATCAGCCGTAGCTTGCCGTAGCCCTCACGAACCTTGCCGGCCTCGCTTCCGGTTTCGGAATCAACCGCGAGGAATCCAGCCATGGCCTCGCGCTTGGATTCACCACCCGGAACGAAAACGGAGGTCAATGAGAATTCCGCGCTCTGCTGCCCCGGCATCTGCATGGTCAGGTAATACGGCGGCTGCACACGGACTGCCTGCTGCTGCGAGCTGCTCATGGTAGCAGTCGATACCCCATTTGCAGTTGCGGCTGTTGAAGTTTCTTCAGCAAGGCGCCAGCGGTCACCACCGGTGTAGAAGTCAGAGGCATCGCGCACGTGGTAAGAGGTCAGCAGGTCACGCTGAACCTTGAACATATCCTCGGGGTAGCGCAGGTGGCCCATGAGATCAGCGGAAATGTTTTGCTTTGACTCAACGCTTCCCGGATAAATCTTCATCCACGTCGACAGAATGGGATCCTTTTCATCCCACTGGAAGAGACGCACCGATCCGTCATAGGCATCAACGATTGCCTTGACAGAATTACGCATGTAGTTGATGGAGTTTTCCTGGATGTACTGCCCCACCGACTGCGAACGCGAATCAACCGTGCTGGACGACAGCGATTGATGCTGAGCATAAGGATAGGAATCCGTTGTCGTGTATGCGTCAACAACCCAAACAAGTCGCTTGGGCGTCGAGGGATCGCCATCCGTATCGACAACGGCAGGGTATGCCTTCTGTTCCAGTGTCAGGTAGGGAGCAACCTTTGCAACGCGAAGAAGCGGATCACGATCGTAGAGAATCTGCGATTCCTGATTCGTCTGCGAGGAGAAGAATATATCGGTTGATCCGAACTTAATCGAGTACAGAAGCTTATTCCAGACGTTCCCAACCGAAGGACCACCATTACCCTTGAAGGTCGTGGAGACCTGGCCTCCAGGCGCGTTGTCATCCGGGTAGTCGAGCTCTTGGTTAGGAGTTCCTTCAGGGCCGCCGACGATCGAATAGTCGGGGGCCGACTGCGAGAAGTACACACGAGGCTCGTACTCGCCGATCTCTCCCTTTGAGGGGATGGACTGCTCCCAGTAGGCGGGAAGGCCATCAGAGGTGATGGTGTTACCGTAGGCAGCTACAACACCGAAACCGTGCGTGTAAACGGTATGACGGTTCACCCAGTTCTGCTGTTCTTGAGACAGGCCTGCCAAGTTCAGCTCACGCATTGAAATGACGGTATCGCGACGTTCACCGTTAATGGTGTATCGGTCGACAAAGAAACCGGAATCGAAGGAGTAGTAGGGACGCGACTGCTGCAACTGCTGGACAGTCTTACGAATCACCTGAGGGTCAAGAAGACGAATCTGTGAAGTTGACTCAGAGTCTTCACGAAGCTGCCCGGGTTGAGCGGTGGTCGTCGCATCGTAGGTCCGATAGTCCAGATCATCGAGCCCGTAAGCTTCCAAGGTCGCATCAATGTTGTGCTGAATATACGGGGCGTTCAGCGAACGCGCATTCGGGCGTACGCGGAATTGTTCGATCAACGCCGGGTATGCGCCACCAATCACCAATGCCGCAACGACTGTAACCACAACGCCGATCGTTGGAAGGCGCCACGTTCCCCTGAATGCGGCCACAAGGAACAAAGCTGCGACAGCGATGGAAATAGCAGCCAGGATCGAGTGCGCGGGAAGCGTTGCATTGACATCCGCATACATTGCGCCATCAATATTGTCACCGCTCTGAGTCAGCAGTGAGTACCGTCCAATCCAGTACTGCACACCGATAATCACCGAGGCAATCGCGGCCAAGATCCCCAGATGGCGACGCACCGGCGCAGTCGCGTGCGGACGCGGCACCACCTGCAAACCACCGTAGAGGTACGAGGCAACGGTCGAGACCACGAGCGAAAGGATCACCAAATGGAGCAGGAAGGAAACAACGAGTTCCAAGAATGGAAGAGTGAAAACGAAGAAAGAGATATCCCACCCAAAAATCGGATCTGTCTTTCCAAAAGGCGTCGCATTGAGCCAGGTGAGGACCGTCTGCCAGCCTTCCGCAAGACGAAGGCCTGCTGGGATACCCAAAACCAATGCAACCAGCCAGAAGGCAAGTTTTTTAAAAGGCTCGATAGCGTCTTGGTACTGCCTCAGATTCGCGGCGGCTTCGCCGCGCTTTGACGACACGCGGTGACGATGGGCCAGGCCGATCATGATGCGCAGCACAGCGACTGACAAGACAACACCGACAACGGCTAAGCCTGCGATCACTCCCCAACGCGTCAGTAGGATCCGAGTCGCGTGCATCTGCTGGAACCACAAAATTTCAGTCCAGAATGAAGAAGCCGCGTAGACAAAAAGTCCAAGAAGCACCAGAACCGCAATGGTAATTGCCCCCGGCCCCACCTTTGGGCGTCGGATCTTAATTTTGGGCAATTGAATTGGCTGATGGTCAGGAAAGAACGGAGAATCGCTCACAAGACATCCTCTCGAAGAGTGATCACAGTGCTCCTATTCTAACGAGAGGCTCATGCATCTGCGTCTGTCTTTCGCCTATGGGAAAATGACACCATGGTTGAACTGACTCCTACTGCACGCCAAATTGCTCTTGCGCACGTTGTTATTGACATCGAAAAAGCAGCATCGGTCGTGGGCTGGGACCACGCGCCTTCCCTTTACGCTTTGGTTCATACCGCAATGTTGCTCGAGCAGCCCGATCTACCCGATGAGCTTAAGGACGCTCTCCGCAAGGAGTGGGATGGGACGGACGAGCACCTCAGTGCAATCATCCAGGAAGACTTCCAAGGAGACGACCTCGAAGAGATGTTGGCTCATCTTGCCTGGCCTCCTTCGGTCGTGGGCGCAGCTTTGAGCGTTGAACGCGTCATTGTTCCGCCTGAGGTCGAGGCTCAGGCCCCAGCAGATCCCGAAGAAGCCATTGCGTTTATCTCAAACCATCCTCAAGCTACTGATGTCCGTATCGCCGCGGGAGCACTGCGCAGCGGCGAAACCTGGAGTGCTCTTCGTGCCCGTACTTTCGACAGCGATGACAAGGTCGGCCAAGGATCACGCCTGGTTCCCAGCCTGACCGACGCTCTTTTGGCCTCGCTCTCGGACTGAAAATTCTGTTACTTGGCCTCGCAGGTTGGTAGGGAATCCCCGCGATTCTGGACAATCGCAACCACGTCCTCGTGCGCTTCATGAAGGGTCGAAACGCTAACGACACGCAGCCCTTCGGGAACGTGCCCGATCACCTGGTCGCAATTGCTTTTCGGCGCAAGGAACCAACTGGCCCCATCGCGCTTTGCACCCTGCATTTTCTGCGCGATCCCACCGATTGGACCAACCGTACCGTCGTAGGAAATTGTCCCGGTACCCGCGATTGATTGACCTCCCGTCATATCTCCTTCACTCAGGCGGTCAATAATTGCCAGCGAGAACATCATTCCCGCTGAAGGGCCGCCAATATCTTTCATAGCGAAGTTAATTTCCACGGGAATATCGGCCTTAACGCCCAGATAAATTCCCATTTTCGAGCCCTGAGATCCATCTTCAGGCGCAGATGTGACGATTGTTTCCGCGTGTTCGGTGTCTCCACGCTTCACGGTGATCGTGACGGTGGAGCCAGGAGCAACAGAATGCATAATCACGAAGGGATCTGCCGCAGTTTCAATCGGGTGTACCACCCCATCGGGGGTCTGGATTGACTCCAAAATGTCAGATTCTTGAACTTTTCCAACCGCATCTGAACCCTCGACCGCACCGGAAATATACACGGTTGCGGGTACTTTCCATCCCAGTTCCGCGAGCGCCGCGATCTGGGCGGAATACTGCGAGTTCTCCATCTGATGTGCGTTCCGGTTATCCACTTGCTCGCGGGTCACATTTGCCGGGTAAACCTTCGAGTACGGGATCATTTCCGAGGCCGGAGTCAGTTTCGCTTGAATCCATCCAAAGACGTTGAGACGCCTGCCCGGGCCTCCCATTTCCGTGACGGTCACCA
>CALIEP010000376.1 GCA_938022345.1 uncultured Actinomyces sp. | reverse complement strand
AGTCCGGCGGCATCGGCGTCGTTCAGAGCAACAATGGTGCGCCCCAAGTGGCGATCCATGAGTTCGACAACATCGATTCCTGCCCATGATGGATCAAGATTCGCCATAAAGGGAACTCGTCCATGAATAATTGGCGCGGGGAAGGTGATCCCGACGGGAATATCATCGGTGACGCCGAGCTGGTGCAGAAGCTCACCGCAGACCTGTGCAACTGAATCTGGAGTCGCCGGGGCCGGGGTTTCGATCACTACGCTTTCGCAGGAGTAGGTCCCTGTTTCAAGATCAACAAGGGCACCCTTGACACCTGAACCGCCAATATCAATTCCACATGCAAGTGTCATGTTGTTCTCCTTCGAAGGCCTTTTCTCTAAGGATAACCGTCTTTATAGGATAGTTAAAATTAACGCCAGAATTATGGAAGCGTCAAAATTTCAGCGCCGTTTTCTGTGACAACGATTGTGTGTTCGAACTGTGCAGAGCGGCCGCGATCTTTTGTCACGACTGTCCACTGATCATCCCATTGTTCCCATTCAACTCCGCCCAGATTCAGCATGGGCTCAATGGTGAAAACCATGCCTTCTTCCATGATTTCGCTGTGTGCGGGGGCAGTGTCGTAGTGGGGGACAATCAAACCTGAGTGAAAGGCCTCGCCGACACCGTGTCCGGTGTAGTCACGAACAACACCGTAGTTGAAACGATGTGCGTAGGATTCAATAACTATGCCGATTACATTGATCTCTCGACCAGGGCGAACAGCCTTGATGCCGCGCATCATCGCTTCACGTGTACGCTCGATCAGAAGATGGGACTCTTCATCAACGGTCCCGACTTCGAACATCGCGCATGTATCTCCATGCACGCCGTCGTAATAAGCGGTGATGTCGACATTGATAATGTCGCCATCTTCAAGGGGACGATCATCGGGGATACCGTGGCAGATTACTTCGTTGATTGAGGTGCACAGGGACTTCGGAAATCCCATGTACCCCAAGCATGAGGGGTAGGCATCGCGCGAAATAATGAAATCGTGGCCGATACGATCCAATTCGTCAGTGGTTAACCCAGGACGAATTGCTTCCCCCACTGCTTGGAGAGCCTGTGCTGCGATTTGGCCGGCTTTGCGGATTTTCTCAATGGTTTCCGGTGTCTTGATATCGGAGGCAGTGATTACTTCTGGACCCGAGTGGTACATGTATTCCGGACGATCAATGTGTGCCGGGACAGGACGACGCGGAGAAATTTTCCCAGGTTTGAGATTGCCAAGCGGGGCGCGCTCGGCACCAGTTGAGTGCGACATTGCGGTGTAGTCCTTAGTTTGTTCGGTAATTCTCGGTTGAGGGGAATGATCCGTCGCGAACACAGGAGATATAGCTTTGTGTCGCGGAGTGAAGTTCTTGACCGATCTGCGCGAAACGGCGTGCAAAGGAAGGCGACCACGAGGTCATACCGGCCATATCCGACCAGACCAAAACCTGCCCGTCGGTGTGTGGACCCGCGCCGATTCCAATCGTAATGATCGAAAGTTCCTGACTCAGTTGAGTGGCGATCGGTTCAGGGACCATTTCAAAGACGACTGCGAAAGCGCCTGCGTCAGCTAATGCATGGGTATCGCGAGCAAGGATCTGTGCACCTTCGCCGCGTCCTTGAACGCGAGGCCCACCCAAAGCGTTTTCAGATTGAGGGGTGTAGCCCAGGTGTGCCACGA
>CALIEP010000375.1 GCA_938022345.1 uncultured Actinomyces sp. | reverse complement strand
CGCTTGCCCCTTCGGGTGAAAGTAAAGAAGCTATTGCATTGACGATATGTCAGGTCGTCGCATGGCTTGCCTCTAGTCTCGGTGACCAGGTGGGTTTGGTGTCGGGCTGCCAAGGACGTATGCGACACATGCCCGCGCGATCCGGAAATGCGCATATCGAACTGATTTTGCGACGCCTCGAGGAAGATATTGACCTGCGCTCGCCCTCTTCGGATCTTGAAACCCTTCTTGCTCGCGTGCAGGCGGCAACCTACCGTCGCTCCCTCATCGTTTTGGTCACGGATGAAACGCATCCCCAGCCCACGCCTCGTGCACGGGAATTGCTCAAGCGCCTGAGCGTCCACCACCGCTTGCTCATCATGCAGGTTGCAGATGCGGATCCGACGCAGCTCCCTGCGGGCACTCGGATCGTGGATGTCGACGCTGGCCCGCTTCCCGACTTCCTTTTGGGGGATAGCCAGATTGCTGCCGAGGCCGCCGCGCGAGCTGACCAAAGCCGAACTGCAGTGCGTCAATTCCTTGAGATCCCGGGGATTACCCGCGTGAGTGTTTCGTCCAGCGATCAAGTTGTTCGCACTCTTCTCTCCGCATTGGAAAGGGAAAGTCGTGTCCGGTGAATTGCGCGAGGTTCTCAACTACCCGAACTGGATGTGGATTATTGGAGTCTTGCTTCTGGCTCTTGTGCTGGTGTGGGTAGGGGTGTGGCTGATCCGCTGGCTGCGCTCGAACCGTTTGCAGGAGCAGAATCAGATCGCACTTATTCCCTTGGACGAGAAGCGTCGTCAGCGCTACCTGGGCTTCATTGACGAGGTCGAGGGGCGCTTGAACACGGGCGACTTGGATGACCGTGGGGTGCACTTGGCAGTCGCCGGTATCTTGCGCGCGCTGGGCACGGAACGTACCGGTCGCGATCTTGAGACTGCAACCGTGTCTGAGATTCGAAAGCTCATTCCCACATGGCCTGATCTTGCGGATGCTCTTTCTGCCTGCGAGGACAGCTTTAAAGCAGATTCCGAGGCCAATGGCGAAGAAACTCAGTTCGATCCCACGTTCGTCATGGATTACGCGCGGGAGGTGGTGAAGAAATGAGGTATGGGTACCTCATTGCCGTCGTCCTGGGTGTTATTGCTGTCGCCGCAGCGTTTGGCTGGTGGCGCGTCGGTCTGCGGCTTCATGCGAGGGAACGTCGAGGCTGGGTTGCCAATACCGGTTACGTACGTGACTTACCGCGTTACCGTGCACTGATGCGTCGCACGCGTATGGCGGTTGCTGGTTTGCTTGCTGTTTTTTGTGCTGCTGCCGTATCGCTTTCTGTCGTCGCTGCAAACCCCGTTGACCGTCGAGTCGATGACCGCCGCTTGGCCTCGCGAGATATCGTTCTGTGCCTGGATGCGTCAGGTTCGATGCTGGAATATGACAGTGAAATCGGTGATGCCTTCAAGAGTCTTGTTGAGCACTTCAACGGCGAGCGCGTGTCTTTGTACCTGTGGAGTGCGCGTTCGGTTCGGAAGTTCCCGCTGACTGATGATTACACAATGGTGAACGAAAACCTCGAGACCTTGAGTTCGCTCCTGAGGAATGGCGTCATTTCGAAGACCTCGAACGGATATCGCATCACCAATGATCTTGCCCGTTATCTTGAGGGAACTGAAGATCCCGATGAGCAAGCAGCATCCCTTATCGGTGATGGTCTAGCATCCTGCGTGCTTGGTTTTGATCACACAGATCAAGAGCGCTCGCGGACGATTATTTTGGCCTCGGATAATGAAGTCAATGGTGAGGGCTTGTATTCCCTCAAAGAAGCAATTGACTTTGCGAAGCGTCAGAAGGTTGAGGTCATTGGCCTCTACCCGGGTTCGACGCTGACCACTGAGGGCGAGGATATGAAGAACCAGATCGAGTCCACCGGTGGCGAGTTCTATACGATGTCCAGCTCCGGCACAGTGGATTCGATTATTCAAAATATCGAGGCCCAGCAGAAGCGTGAGGTTGAGGGCGACGCTCGCGTCACGGTTACTGACCGCGTCAATACGCCCGTGGCCTGGCTGGTAGTTGCCATCGTGGCCTTCCTTGGGCTTATTGGTTTTGCTAAGCTCTGATGCCCTAGGAAAGAGCCGGACGGAGATCTTTTAATAGGGACGGAGGGCGTTGACAGGATTCAGAGTGCCTGCCTTGATTGATCGTGAATACATTTGTGGGGCCGCAGCATCAGCTGCGACCCCACAATGATTTATTGCCTGAAGCGCTTAGGCCTTGCGACGCTTAGCTGCAAGAAGACCAGCAATCAGGGTCAAACCTGCTGCGCCCAGAACCATTCCGCTCGTGGCGCCGGTGTGTGCCAGAGGGCCTGCCTTCTTCGGGTTTTCAGCCTTGGGATTTTCTGGCTTGTTGGGCTCCTGAGGCTTGTCGGGAGTGGGCTCGGTCGCCGGAGTCGAAGGTGAAGGCGAGACGTCGCATCCGGGGATGGAACCAACCAAGGTGTGGAAGAAGACCATGGGCTTCGAGGTCGGAGTCTGGTGTGCCTTCTCGCCGGTGAGCACAGCGTTCACCTCAACGCTGAAGGAGGAGTTCTCTGGCATGTGTGCAACAGTGAAGGTCAGCGTCTTCTTATCGGCACTTACGGTTCGGGCGGGAGTTCCCGTCACCGACTGTGAGAAGCCGTTAGCAACAAGCTGGCCAGCGCCAGGGGTGAGCGCAGAGGCGATCGAGGCCTCGTCGAAGGTCGCACCTTGGGGTGCGCTTACGGTCATCGTTGCGTTGTTCAGTTCGCGCTTGGTTGCGGCGTAGAAGCGCAAGCGACGCGTTGCGCCGGCAGCGTCGGAGTATTGGCGTGAGGGATCCCAGCCGTCTGCTCCAACTTCGCCCCAGAGCTGGCCGGTACCCTCCCAGCTATCGGCGTACTTCTCACGGCGATCAATATCCTGCGAGTAGGGGGAGAAGACAGTGCGGCCAACAAGTCCCGCCTGGCAGTGGCCGACGGTGAGTGAAGGCTTGGGGACGGGGCTGCACGCCTTGCCCTCTTCGTCGGTGGCGCGCAGACCGCTCAGATGAGACGTGGCCTCGTAGTGCTTGGTGTGGTCACCGCTTCCAACAAATTCGATGACAGCTGCGTGTCCCTTGGGGAGACCCTGGTTGAACTTGAGGGTCCAGATGTTGCGTGCGGCGTCAGTCTGGGTTGCGGTCGGAACGACGTCCCAGTGCAGGTTCGAAGCAAGTGCACCGAAAGTTTGGGCACGCATGAAGCGATCAACATCGCCGTCGACAACCTGCGAGCTCAGCTCTCCGAAGAACTGAACGTTCGTCATATCATCGGGAAGATCAACCGTCAGCTCGGCGCCGGGGAGGATTTCGTAGTCGGCACCGATCGGAATGCGCCAGTACTGAAGATTCAGGTTTCCGTTAAACCAGTGGTGGTTTTCAAGAATGGCATGGCTGCCGTGACGTGGGTGAACGCTCTCCATGAAACCCGAAGTGGCGTAGGGGCCGGCACGCAGTCCCCGGGGGATGTTGTTCATGTTCTCATCGAGCATTGCGCGTGCTGTCCAGTCGACAACGCAGCCAGAACTACGGTCGCCGTTGATTTGCCCATCAGCGCCTGCCTCGACGGCGTTTGCGCCTGCGGCAGTGAGGGAAGAGAAGAGGAGCGCTAGTCCAAGTGAACCAGTTGCGATCTTTGAGAGCGTTTTCATTTTGCCTCGAATTTCCTGGTGATTGTGTGTTTAGGACACTGTGCTGCGGATTCAAATTTACATCTGAATCGCTTCACTCGTCAAATAGCTGTTCTATCTGCTGAATGTGCGTTCGCCACTATACTTGCCAGTGTTTGATCCAATCCCAGGAGGAATATTGTCGCTTTCCTTCCGACCGCTCATGCCGGTTTATCTCGTCGTTGTGATAGCTGTGGCATGCCTATTTTTCTCCTGGTGGAGTGCTCGTCGTCATCGCCCCTTCAGGACTTCTGATCTGTTCAGACGAGGTGGAATTTCCCTCGCTCTTTTATCGATTTTGGTGGGTCCTTCGATTCCCGGAGAAGCACAAAAAGTAACAACCAATGTCGAAGTCTGGCTTGCGATTGACCGGACCGGCTCGATGGCCGCCGAGGATTGGGAAGGTGGAAAGACTCGTCTTCAAGGCGTGAGCCACGATGTTGAGCAGATCCTTCAAGCTGCTCCTGGTGCTCGTTATCGCATTATCACCTGGGATTCCGAGGCCGATACTGAGCTTCCCCTGACCTCTGATCTTGGTGCGGTTCGTTCCTTTGTTTCGACGCTCACCCAGGAAGTGAGTTCCTCTTCGCGAGGTTCATCCCCGGACCGCCCCGCACAATATATTGCGGAAGAAATGCAGGCGGCCGCAAACAAGCATCCTGAAAATACCCGCGTGCTTTTCGTATTCACCGATGGTGAGACCTCGAACAATTCTGCGTGGAGAAGTGCCGGCGGAGGCGACTCTCAGCAATGGGACAAGATCAAGCCGCTCCTGACGGGAGGCTTGGTCATCGGCTATGGAACTGAAGAGGGCGGCAAGATGAAGGTTGCCGCTCTGGGAAAGCAGAATGATGGTTCGAAACCTGAATACATCAAAGATTTTTCCCAGCCCGGAAACCCCGATGCAATTTCGAAGATCGATGTCAAGAAGCTGAATGAGATCGCTCAAAAACTTGGTATCGACATGGTTCGTTCGCCCAATGATTCCGCCATTAGCTCCGCAGCTTCATCCTCGGTTCAGAATGCGCGAAATGTTGCCGACGCAAACGATACGATCCAAACCTCGCGCTATATTTTGTGGCCATCGGCCCTTGTTTTAACTGTGCTATTAGCTTGGGAGTCCGCTATTTTTGCGGGTCGTATCCACGCACTGAGGAGGACCCGTGCGATTTAAGCGCCGCAGCGATAAGGAACAGCGTCCTACCGCTTTCTATCAGCCTCCAGCAGATGGCGAGGCTGAAGCTGATACCCAAACGGGGGATAGTGCACCCAGCGCAACCCCGGCCTCGGCAAAGAGGAACGAGGCGGAGAAGCCGCGACGCAATGGGAAGTTATTGCGCCCCCTGTGGTGGTCGCTTCCCATTGTTGTGGTTGCCCTCGCTGTCGGAATTTATATGACCGCCCTGCCGGTGTGGGCATGGAATACGGGTCGCAGTGCGCGCTCGGGGAATAATGAGGGGGCCCTCAGCTCCTATTCAAAGCAGATTTATTGGGGAGATCTTGGCCCTGCCAGCTGGGTTGCGCACTACAACGCGGGGACGCAGCATGTGAAGCTTGATCATCCTGACGAGGCCGTCGCTGAGTTGCGCATTGCTTGGGATCGAGTTCCGAAGGCGAAGCAGATCGAGGACGGTCGAATTGAGACCTATTCCTATGAGTGCACTGTCAGAATGAATTTGGCGCTTGCTTTGGAAAAGCAGGGAGACGTGGCGATGAGCACGGATCGTGCGCATGCTGCTGAAATTTATAAAGAAATGGGCGAGGTCGTAGCCCCCTGTCAATCCGCTGCCTCGACACAGAATCAGCAGAACCAGAATCAGCAGGGCGGCGGTGGTGGCGCCGATGCTGACAAGGCTCATGATCGTGCTCAGCAAAAGCAGCAGCAGGCTAAGAATCAGGAAAATCAGGACAAAGATAAAGACAAGCAGAATCAGGATAAGGACAAGCAGAACCAAGACAAAGATAAGCAGAACCAAGACAACAAGGATAAAGACAAACAAAACCAGGACAAAGATAAGCAGAATCAGGATAAGGACAAACAAAACCAGGACAAGTCCAAGGATCCTTATCAGGGCGAAACTAAAGAGCAACGCGCGAAGCGTGAAGAGATGCAAAAGCGTCAGGAACAAACCGATCGCCAGGAGCGTCAGAATAAAGATCGCAAACGCGGAACCGGTGGTACGGGCGCCTGGTAAATCTTCTGTGATCTAGGTCTTAGGTCGGAATAAACCGGAATCTGGGTGGCGTTTACGCCTGCAGTGCTGCTCGAAAGCGGCTCCTGAAAGAAAGGCTTATCCCATGACTTACAAGGTCGCTTACATCATTGGTTCGTTGTCCTCTAACTCCATTAACCGCAAGTTGGTGGGTGCGATGATTGCCGATGCTCCATCTGATCTGGAGTTTGTTGAGGCCGATTTCTCGAAGCTGCCGCTGTACAGCCCTGATTACGATGCGAACTATCCGCAGATTGCTACTGATTTCAAGAAGATCCTTGAAGACGCGGATGCCGTTCTGATTGCAACCCCCGAGTATGACCGCTCGATTCCCGGTGGTCTGAAGAATGCTATCGACTGGTTTGGTCGTCCGTGGGGATCCAACCCTATCGGTGGTAAGCCGGTTTATGTCGTGGGTGCATCTATGGGAGCGGTCGGTGCTGCTCTTGGGCAGATTGCAACCCGTCAGACTCTTGGGTTCTTCAATCCCTTATTGATGACGCAGCCCGAGGTCTACATGAAGATGTCGCATGAGGACATCGGCGAAGATGGTCGCTTTATTGATGCGGCAACCCAGGGATTTGTGAAGTCAGCTATTGAGGCATTTGCGGACTACATTCGTTCGCACGCCTGAGCGCAGAGTTTGCTGAATTAAACTACCCTCCAGCCAAGAATGGGACTAAGGTCCTTTTCAAGGCTGGAGGGTGTTTAATTTGTGTGCCTCTCGTGTTGACACTTTAGGTTTGCGTAAAACGCGCCACCCTGTTTTATTGTGGTAGACAAGGTTGTCACTTCTGTTCAAAGCCTTCTAATTCAAGGGAAAATTTCCAGAAAAACACAGAAGTAAAAACCTTCGAATGGTTTCTTGTCGGCGCTAACGTGAGGAACGGAGACGAGAAACACCCCCTGACATTCTGCGTCTCCAAGAGGGCGCCTGTTGAGTTTCTTTCCGGGCGCCCTCAATCTCTTCTCGTGAGGTCTCATAGCGATGTCGTCAGCGCGAAAAACCCGTGCTGCCGAGGTGCGCACGATGAGAATACAGACCCTCAGAAAAGCGGAAGGATGAGTTTTCTCAGACTAGGCTTGTGGCTATACATACACGCGTGAGGAGGGGACATGAGCGAGAATCACGTATCGGCCACTGAGTCGAGCGATGAAGGCGAAAACGCCTCCGCTCATTCGCGCCCGCGTCCGCAGAAGCCCCCTGTTTACCAGCGCGCATCGGACAAACTCTCGTTTACACAGGATCGCGACTGGGGTTTCGATGATGTTGTTGATGCCTTGTTCTTTATCTTCTCTGGCGTGGCAACACTGTGGCTTGCCTACGTTTTTTTGGCCGGTTCAATCAAACTCAAACCTACCGCTATTGCCTGGTTCCTAATCTGCTGGGCTGTTACCGCCTACCTTGCACTTCCCAGAATCCATCAGTTGCTCACGTGGCTGTATGTTCCCGACTATTTCATTGGTCGAACAAGGACTGCTGATGGTCTCCTCGGTGACCCAGTGAACCTTGCTCTTGTTGGTAGCGAGATCGATATTCACGCTGCGATGACTGAGGCTGGATGGGTACGCGCTGACCCGATCACTCCCCGCACAGTTTTTCGGGTGATACGTGCCTTTGTCAGCCGTAAAAGCTACGATGCCGCGCCGGTTTCAAACCTTGTGCTCTTTGGGCGTAAGCAGGACTTCGCCTACCAAAAAGGCGTTCCTGGTCGTTCTTCAGAACGTCATCACGTGCGTTTTTGGCGTACTCCCGATGGGTGGGTTCTTCCGGGTGGTCGTCGCGTCGAATGGCTGGCAGCGGGAACCTTTGATCGCGCTGTCGGATTGAGTCTTTTGACCTTCCAAATCACCCATAAGATCGATGCCGATATCGATATCGAGCGCAACTTTATTGTTGATGATGTCCTCTTTGCTAACCCCGCGGCAGAGCTTGAGATTCTTCCCGATTTCTTCAGTTCCTATCACGATAAAAATGGTGGTGGGGACCGCGTCATCACCGATGGTGACCTGTACCTGTTGGACGTTCAAGACGTTGAGCCCAATGATGATGATGCCAATGAAATGGCAGATGCTCATGATGTCGATTCTCAAGCAGATCGCCAACGTCCGGTCCAACTGGTTGTTGGCATGGTCCTGGTTGCACTCATGTTTGCAACCGAGCTGTTCCAGACTTACCTAGTGCTTCAAAATCCGTGGAAGTACATTGCGCTTAATGTCATCGGCATTGATGATGTCGCCGATGCGCAAATCTACATTTTGACGATGAGGCTGATTGTCGCT